>CAZHWK010000007.1:0-18066 GCA_964536405.1 uncultured Oscillospiraceae bacterium | reverse complement strand
CAAGGGAGGGGAACCATCGGTCATCCATGAGGATACCGTGGCCTTTGTCCAGAACAAGATGCCGGATGAAGAACCAATTTACGAAGTGTCCGAACTTTTTCGGGTTTTTGGGGACTCTACCAGGTCTCGCATCATTTGCGCTCTGGCCATTTCAGAGCTATGTGTTGGGGATTTGGCGGCTTTGTTGAGCATGACCCAGTCGGCCATCTCCCACCAACTGCGTATTTTAAAGCAGAGCCGCCTGGTACGCTCCCGGCGGGAGGGAAAGGTAGTCTATTACGCCCTAGCGGATGAACACATTAAAGAGTTGTTTACCATTGCCTTTGAGCATGTGATGGAGGAGTGACGCAAATGGAAGAAAGCAAGACTTGTGGATGCGGCCACGAGCATGAGCACCAGCATGAGCATTCCCATCAGGATGGCTGTGGCTGTGGTCATGACCATGTTCACGGCAGTAACGCCATGGATTGGAATGAAGTATCTCGGCTCATCGGGGCTCTGGTGCTCTTTTTTGCCGGAGTTCTCCTCCCCCTTGGGGAAGTGCCAAAGTTAAGCCTTTATCTGGGGGCCTATGTAGTCTCGGGCTGGAAAGTCCTTCTCCAGGCGGGGCGCAATATTTTGAAAGGTAAGGTTTTTGACGAAGCTTTTCTTATGTCCATTGCCAGCTTGGGGGCCTGCCTGATTGGGGACTTTGCCGAGGGTGCCGCCGTTATGCTTTTTTATAATGTGGGGGAGCTCTTCCAATCCTATGCGGTGGGTCGTTCCCGTGGATCTATTACAGCACTGATGGACATTCGTCCGGACACGGCCGCTGTTTTGCGCCAAGGAAGCTGGGACAGCGTGGCCGCTGAAAGTGTTGAGATTGGCGAAGTTATTCTGGTCAAGGCGGGGGAGCGTATTCCTCTGGACGGCACGGTGCTGGAAGGAAGCTCCCAACTGGATAGCGCCGCTCTGACCGGTGAGTCGGTTCCCAGAAGTGTGGAGCCGGGAGGGGGAGCTTTGGCTGGCTGTGTCAATTTGACGGGTGCCATTCAAATCAAAGTCACAAAACTTTTCGGGGAATCAACTGCCTCTAAGATTCTGGAGTTGACTGAAAATGCTGGGGCAAATAAGGCCAAAGCGGAACAGTTTATCACCAAATTCGCCCGATACTACACTCCTGCGGTAGTGATGGCCGCTGTGGTTATTGCCGTGGTCCCGCCGCTGATGGGACTGGGAACCTGGAGCAACTTTTTGCATCGTGCGCTGACCTTCCTGGTCATTTCCTGTCCCTGCGCTTTGGTGATTTCGGTGCCCATGGGCTTTTTTGCGGGCATTGGATGTGCGTCGAAAAACGGTATTCTGGTCAAAGGCGGGAACTATCTGGAAGCCCTTTGTGATGCGGAAATTGTCGCCTTGGATAAGACGGGAACCTTGACCCAGGGTACTTTCCAGCTTACCGAAATTCGCCCTCAAGGGTGCAGTCAATCCCAGCTTTTAGAGTGGGCCGCCAGGGCCGAATACTATTCAAACCATCCCATTGCCCAATCCCTGCGGAGGGCCTATGGCCGGGAAATTGATCCCGCCCAGCTGGGGGAGGTGACCGAAATAGCCGGTGGCGGCGTAAGGGCTGTTGTGGACGGAAAGACAATTTTGGCCGGAAATGCTCGTCTGCTAAAAGAGGAGGGCATTGAAGTGCCTCAAATCAGCTTCTATGGCACGGCTATCTATGTGGCGGCAGAGGGGAGCTACGCTGGGCTTTTGGTCATTGGGGACACCGTAAAGCCCGAATCCAGAGAGGCACTTTCCAAACTCAAAGCCCTTGGGGTTCAGAAAACGGTGATGCTCACTGGTGACCATACTACGGCTGCCGAGGAAATTGGCAGGGAAGTAGGGGTAGATACGGTGAAGGCAGAGCTACTACCAGGGGATAAAGTGTCCGCAGTTGAGGAACTTTTAGCCGAAAAAAGCTGTAAGGGGAAATTGCTTTACATTGGAGACGGTATGAACGATGCACCTGTTTTAGCCCGGGCCGATGTGGGAATTGCCATGGGGGGCATGGGGACTGATGCCGCCATTGAAGCGGCCGACATTGTCATTATGGATGACGATTTGAACCGCCTGCCGACCGCCTTGCAGATTGGACGCAGAACCCGGATGATTGTGGTTCAAAATATTGTGTTTGCATTGCTTGTAAAGGCAATTGTCCTTATACTTGGTGCGGCCGATATGGCTACCATGTGGGCTGCTGTTTTCGCCGATGTGGGCGTCAGCTTCCTGGCTATTTTAAATTCCATGCGGGCTTTGCACTTGCCAAAAGAACCGTAAACAGGGAAGGGGCATAGGATGGAGTAAGTCTTTTGAAAGGAAGGGTGGAACGCCTATGCCTCCTCTCATTATTCCCTATAACCGTGAAGCTGCCATTGCCTACGCCCACAAGTGGGCATTTGGCCGCAATCCCGCCTATTACGACTATGAGGAACTGGGCGGTGACTGTACGAACTTTGCATCCCAATGCCTGTATGCCGGGGTGGGGGTTATGAACTATACTCCTACCTTTGGCTGGTATTACATTGATGCAAACAAGAAAGCCCCAGCCTGGACCGGCGTTCCATACTTTTTTAACTTTATGACCCGCAAAGAGGTCAGCCCCGGTCCTTTTGGCGTGGAAACAACCCTTGAAAATCTGATTCCTGGGGACTTTGTTCAGTTTCGATTTCGAAAGGACAGCTTCGGTCATACTCCTATCATCGTGGCTATGGGCAATCCGCCCACCTTGGAAAACACCCTCATTGCCGCCCACTCCTATGATGCTGATTACCGGCCTCTGTCCACTTACTATGTTCAGGAAATACGGTTCATTCACATTCTGGGTGCCTATCCCCAAGTTCTGTAAAAATGGAAACCGACTGGACCCCATTAGCTGGGTTCAGTCGGTTTTTTTGTGTTTTTATGTACGTTGGATAAGGGGGTTGCCTTGGCTGCCGAACGAAGATTATCATTGTTAACGTGGGTATAAATTTGGGTAGTATTCAGGTTTTCGTGCCCCAAAACCTCCTGAAGGGTGCGCACATCTACACCATTTTGAAGCATCAAGGTGGCCGCAGTGTGGCGTAGCTTGTGAGAGGAATATTGGCTGGCATCTAATCCGGCAGCCAGCAGCCGCTTTTTGACCATGTAATGAATACCGTCTTTGGTAATGCGGGTATGTTTTCGGGTGATAAAAAGGGCGTATTTATCAGTAGCCGCAGATTGCCCTCGGACCGCCAGCCAATCGGCAAGTGCCGTCTGGCAGGCATCGTTGAGATAGACAATCCGCTCTTTGTTACCTTTTCCCAATACCCGGAGTTGGTCACCACGAACATCTGTTAGATTAAGACCAGCCAGCTCAGAAATACGCAATCCGCAGTTTAAAAACAGGGTTAAAATGCAGTAGTCACGCTCCTTATTTGCTCCTGTAACGCTTTCCAACAGCTGAATGCTCTGGTTCAAGTCCAGATAGCGTGGAAGCGATTTTTGGGGCTTTGGCGCATCCAAATCCTGCATGGGATTTTCACTGATAAGCTTGGCTTTCACGGTCAAATACTTATAAAAGGAACGGATACTGGCAATTTTACGGGCCCTGGCAGCAGCTGTAAGCCCGTAGGTGGGAGTGGCGGCATTGGCGTTTTTCACACGGTCACGGCTAAGATAGGTCATATAGCCGTAAACATCGGTAAGACTAACGCTGCGAAGCAGGTCTAAATTTACATCCAGGATAGAAATCTGCTCCAATTCAGTGGAGCGTGGAACAAGACCTTTCACTAACTTTAAATAGCGGAAAAAGGTGCGTAAGTCTAAAAAATATTCATCCACCGTTTTGCGAGAGTGGCCTTGAATGGTTTCGTGGTATGCAAGGAAATCCCGTAGAATAGGTGGCGATTCGATTCGATAATCCATCTTGCTCTCCTTAAGCCATTTTCACCCCTTCTATACTCAACAAAATTTTAATTTTGTTGAGTTGGTAGTTCAGGGGCAAATGACCCTCCTTCCTGGGTGAAATTATAAATTCCGGCCTTTTCGGCCAAACTACCTGTACTACATTTTGAAATGAAGGTATTTTTGTGAGTCTGATTGCATGTACCAGCGATTGCGTTTATCAGCGGGATGGATATTGCGCACTGGAATGTGCAGCATCTTTCGGGGCACCCAATAAGCAGGAATCCTGCGTTAATTTTCTGCCACGGTTACAGAATAGCCGCCAGCGCCTCACGGATGTTTCGAACACGGATAAGCTGTAACCCATCCGGTTCAGCAAGCTTTCCGCTGTTCCGGGCCGGGATAAGGCATTTTGAAAAGCCCAGGCGCCGTACCTCACTAAGCCGTTGGCCCAAAGCACTTACCGAACGCAATTCCCCTGTCAGGCCAACCTCACCGATTGCGGCCAGATCAGCAGGAACAGGCTTGTCCCGAAAGCTGGATGCCAGAGCCAAAATGGTGGCCAGGTCGGCAGCCGGTTCGCCCAAATTTAAGCCCCCAATGACGTTGATATAGCTGTCGCAGGCCGAAACCTGAAGTCCTCCCCGCTTTTCCAGCACCGCTAGTAAAAGCATGGCCCGGTTATAATCAAAGCCATTGCTTGTCCGGCGGGCATTTCCGTAGGCGGTCGGAGCCAGTAAGGCCTGAATTTCGGCCAAAATGGGCCTGGCCCCCTCCATCACACAGGTCACACAGGTGCCTGAAGCATCCTCCGGGCGGCCGGACAGCAATGCTTCTGACGGATTGGGAACCTCGGTCAGGCCGGTATCGGCCATCTCAAAAACCCCAATTTCGTTGGTGGCTCCAAAGCGGTTTTTAGCGGCCCGCAGGATACGGTAGCTGTTATGTTCTTCTCCTTCAAAGTACAGCACACAGTCCACCATATGCTCCAGAACCTTGGGGCCTGCAATGGCACCTTCCTTGTTGACATGGCCAATGACAAAGACGGTAATCCCCTGCCCTTTGGCAAGCTGCATCAGGGCCATGGTGCATTCTTTGACCTGACCAACACTGCCCGGGGACGAGGCGGACTCTCCGTGGTACATGGTTTGAATGGAGTCCACAATCACAATGTCCGGCTTTAACTCGTTGACCGATTCAAACACCTCCTCCAGACTGGTCTCAGCCAGCAGATACAGTCCCTCGCTAAAGACCTTCAGCCGTTCGGCCCGAAGCTTAATCTGCCGCTCGGATTCCTCACCTGATACATATAAAACTGTTGAAAAACGGCATAAATTATCACAAATTTGCAGCATTAAGGTGGATTTTCCGATACCTGGGGCACCGCCCACCAATACCAAAGAGCCTTTCACCGCTCCGCCACCCAGCACCCGGTCCAACTCCTGCATTCCGGTTTCAAAGCGGAGCTCGTCGGTAGTCTCCACTTCGGCAAAAGCCTTGGGCCGATTTTGGATCACCCGTAAGCCTCCCCCTCCACCTCTGCTGGCGGCCGAAGTCTTTTTTTTCGGTTCGGCAGGCTGCTCTACCAATGTATTCCAGGCCCGGCAGGATGGGCACTGCCCCGCCCATTTGGGGGTTTCATTCCCACATTCGGTACAATAAAAGACGGTTTTACTCTTCATGGAGGGACTTCCCTTCTGTTTGAGGTTGATAGGTCAAAAGGCTCCCCGCCAGGACGGTGGCCAATTTCGTTTGATACTCTGGAGTCTGGAGCAAGGCATCCTCTGCCGGATTGGACAAAAATCCGCACTCCACCAGAATAGCGGGACAGGTAATGTGGTTCATCAGGTAGACCGATGAGGGTATTTGGGTGGGAACACGACTGTTGTCCGGGTCCAAGACATTCCGAATAGTATCCTGCACCGCCTGCGCCATAGGCAGACTGTCGGGATTTAGTCCGAAGAATACCTGGGCACCGTGATATTTGGGACTTGTAAAGGTGTTTTGGTGGATACTCAGCAAAATGGCATGTTCAGTACCCTCAATAATGTCAACTCGGTTATGCAGGTCAGACACCTTTTTTTGACGAAGAGTTTCGGCGTTGCTGTCGTGGAGGGAAACATCACTCTCCCGCAGCAAGGCTGAATTCACTCCGCAAAAATCCATCAAGGCCTTAATACGCAAGGCGACGGCAAGGTTGATATGACTTTCTACCGCTCCGGATATGGAGACGGCACCCCCATCCTCTCCGCCGTGTCCCGCATCAATGAGTAAGGTGACCTCCGGCATTCGTACCGGGGCAAAGACGGGGGTATTTCCCCCCTGCCGCCAGTTCCACAAACCGGCCAGAACAGCCCCAACCAATACCACCGAAAAAATTTTTCGTACCATCGATTTCTTCATGTCCATCCCCTCCACCTTGACGGTATGTGAGCTGAACAGACGATATGAATGGATATTGGCATTATACCACATGGAGCCTGAAATTCAAAGGAGTTTCCCATCCTCCCCTGTCGCATAAGATGGAACGAGGGTGTTTTGCCCTCTACTCAATGCATAGGAGGAATTTTTAGATGGAAAGCGAAGTGAAACCCGTCCAGTGCCCTGATACTAATGGCACCATGCCTGCATGTGCCCCGCTGGCGGTTCCTTATGTTCCTTTTCAGCAGACCGGTACCCGGAGGTTTGACCAGAGGGCGGCCCTCAATCATGGCACCCTATTCCCCGGTCTGGACTTACCCTTCCGCACCAAGGCAGAGCCCACCAATGCGGTGCAAAACGCATTAAATGAGCTTCAGGCCTTGGAATTTGTGATTGTAGAACTCGGCCTTTATCTGGATACCCACCAGAGCGACGCCGAGGCCTTTACCCTATTCCAGCAATATGTAGACATGGAGTCCCAGGCCCGACAGGCCTATACCTCCATGTACGGCCCCCTGTTCCAGCGTGAGGCAGCCAACAATAAGACCTATACCTGGCTCAAGGACCCCTGGCCCTGGAATTACCAGGAAGGAGGCATGAAGTAAGATGTTTGTCTATGAAAAAAAGCTTCAGTATCCGGTCAAAATTGCCACACCAAACCCAAGATTGGCCTCCTTTATTATCAGCCAGTACGGTGGCCCAGACGGTGAGCTTGGAGCGTCCCTGCGCTATTTAAGTCAGCGGTATGCCATGCCGTATCCAGAGCTTAAGGGTTTACTCACTGACATTGGTACGGAAGAGTTAGGACATTTGGAGATGGTGGGAGCTATCGTCCATCAGTTGACCCGAAACCTTACCGAAGACCAAATTCGTGAGGCTGGGTTCGAGCAGTACTTCGTGGACCACACGGCCGGCGTATTCCCCACCTTCGCCTCGGGTACCCCCTGGACGGCGGCCACCATCGGTGTGAAGGGGGATGTCATCTGCGACTTGACCGAGGATATGGCGGCCGAGCAGAAGGCCCGAGTGACCTATGATAACATTCTCCGCCTGTCCGACGACCCCGATGTAAACGATGTCATCAGATTTTTGCGTGAGCGGGAAATCGTGCATTTCCAGCGGTTTGGCGAGGCAGTACGGCTGGCTAAGGACAGAATGGACCAGAAGAATGTCTACTTTACAAACCCCGCCTTTGACCGGTAACCAGCAAAAAAAGCCAGGGAATGTTCCCTGGCTTTTCCTATTTGATTAAAAGAGAAATCGCATCCAAAACCCAATCAGAATGATGACCAGATAGGAAATTACAACGCTTGCATTTAGCAAAAGAAGACTTCCTGTCTTAGGCACATCCTTGGTTACGGCTGTGTGGATAGATGGAAACAGGCGGCAAAATATGGCCAACGCCCCATACCCAAGGGCGGTTCCGGCGGTATTCAATAGCAGATCATCCACATCGGTTCCACGAAGTAAAAAAAGCTGGGTACACTCAATGAGTAAAGAAATACAAAATCCATATAAAACTGTTTTCATGAAGTGGAATCGTTTTGGACAGACCAAAGGTGCCAAAAAGCCAATGGGCGCAAACATCAGGACATTTCCCGCCACATTTTCAAAAATAAATTGAGGACTTCCGTGTTGCAGGATAGCGGCCAACTCCCGAAAGGGCACAAAGTTGACTTCCTCCCAGCGTACATCCGGATGAAATCCGCTCATGGGCGTCACCCCAGTCAGGGTAAAAATGACTGTCATAAAAAAGGTGAACAAAAGCAGCGTGCCGTGATAAGCGGTGACAAGTGGCTGGCTTGTGGTACGGCATCTCAAATACAACAGTGCCGTCATCAGAAAAAGGGCTGGAAGCAGATAGCTGATATTTAAAAAACGGTCCATATTAATATTATCCCTCCTCTTTCCAATAAGCCAAAATTCCGTCCCGGATACCCCCAGCTATTTGTGCCTGGTACGCTTGGTCCTTCAGCCGTTCCAGTTCCAGAGAGTTTGTCATAAACCCCATTTCCAGTAAGCAGGCGGGGGCTTTGGTCTCCCGTACCACCACATAATCTTCGTGCCGGATACCACGGTCCAGTCCACCCGTTTCCCGGGCCACAGCTTGTTGAATGGTACTTGCCAAAGCTTCCCCACCCCGATTTCGCCTGTGGTAAAAGGTAAAAATTCCCTTAAAGCTTGTATCGCCTTCCAAGGCATTGGCGTGAATGCTGACAAAGAGGTTTGCCCCATTTTTATTGGCCAGGTCAGAGCGTTCATATAGGCCCACATCTTGGTCAGAGTCCCTGGTCATCAAGACCTGAATGCCTTCCTCCAGCTGGAGCAAGTCCCGCACCTGAAGAGCCACAGACAAATTGAGGTCCTTTTCCATCACACCTTCATAGACTGCACCGGGGGCACTTCCACCATGGCCGGGATCTATCACCACAAGATAATCTCCACCGCCCCACAGCTCTGACCAAGAAGGCCAAACCATCAACCCCACAAAGAGAAGCAGAAGCAATGCCAGGCCCTTTTTCAAAACACGCAACACAAAACCTCCCCCATTTTCTGCTATATTAGCAAAAAAATGGGGGAGGTTTTTTAAGAAATCCTTACATTATTGGGAAGAAGTTGGGAGCATGGAAAGAAATTCTTCCTCGGTAAGCACAGGAATGCCCAAATCATTTGCCTTAGTGAGCTTTGAGCCGGCGGCCTCTCCGGCCACCACATAGGCGGTCTTTTTGGAGACCGAGCCAGAAACTTTTCCACCCTCAGCATCAATCATGGCGGCAGCTTCATCCCGGGTAAAACGCTCCAGCGTACCGGTCAAGACAAAGGTTTTTCCTGCAAAGGAAGTTCCCTTTACAGCTTTCTCTGCCGTCATATTAACCCCTGCCTGGGCCAAGGCAGAAATCAAATGTTGGCTTTGCGGGCTTGCCAGCCAATCCACCAGGCTTTGAGCGGTAATAGCACCAATATCATCCACGGCAGTCAGCTCATCTAAAGTGGCCCGGCTGATGGCATCTAAACTGCCAAACCGTTGAGCCAAAATCTTGCCCGCCTTTTGCCCCACCTGACGAATGCCGAAGGCAAAGAGCAACCGGGACAAGTCCCGTCCCTTGGATACTTCAATGGCGGAAATCAGATTTTCGGCTGATTTCTGTCCCATACGCTCCAACTGAGCCACATCCTGAACCTGCAGATCATATAAATCGGCTGGGGTTTTGAGTAGTCCGGCTTTCACCAGCCCCTCTACCACAGCAGGCCCCAGCCCCTCAATATCCATGGCATCCCGTGAAGCAAAGTGGGTCAAATTCCGCAGAAGCTGGGCCGGACATTCGGCCCCGGTGCAGCGAATGTGGGCCCCGTCCTCGTCCCGGTGAACCGGAGCACCGCAAACCGGGCACTGTGCAGGCAGAGTATAGGGCGTTGATCCCTTGGGCCGCTTTTCTTTGAGCACACAGACAATCTCGGGAATAATTTCCCCTGCCTTTTGGACCATAACCGTGTCACCGATACGGATATCCTTTTCGGTGATATAGTCCTGATTATGCAGGGTGGCATTTGTGACGGTGGTGCCCGCCAGCCGAACAGGCTCCACAATAGCCTTGGGAGTCAAAACTCCGGTACGGCCCACCTGCACCACAATGTCCACCACCTTGGAGGGCTTTTGCTCAGGGGGGTACTTATAGGCCGCCGCCCACCGGGGAAATTTTGCGGTACTGCCTAGCAAATCACGGTCTGACAAGGAGTTAACCTTTACGACAGCACCATCAATATCAAAATCAAAGTCGTGCCTGGTTTCCCCCATACGGACTATTTCCTTGGAAATATCTTCCAAAGATTGATAGGTTTTGTGAGGAATGACCTTAAAGCGCAGTTTTTCCAAATACTCCAAGGTCTGCTGATGGGTGGTAAAACTTTCCCCATCCACAAGCTGGATATTAAAGACCAGAATGTCCAGCCGCCGGGCAGCCACCACCTTTGGGTCCAGCTGCCGCAGGGAACCGGCGGCGGCATTACGGGGATTGGCAAAGAGAGCCTCTCCCTTCAGCTCTCTCTCCTCATTCAGGCTCTCAAAAACCTTGCGGGGCATGAAAACCTCGCCTCGGACAATGAGCCTGGGCGGGGCATTCTCCAGCCGCAGGGGGATGGACGGAATGGTACGCAGGTTCTCGGTCACATCCTCCCCTGTTCTGCCGTCTCCACGGGTGGCACCACGGACAAACAGGCCGTCCACATACTCCAGGGCCACCGAAAGGCCGTCTACCTTTGGCTCCACATCGTACTCCACCTGGTCCACGGTTTCCCGCACCTTCCGGTCAAAGTCGGCCAGCTCCGCCATATCAAAGACATCCTGAAGACTTTCCAGCGGGACAGGATGCTCTACGGTGGAAAAGCCCTCAATGGGCTGCCCTCCCACCCGCTGGGTGGGAGAATCTGGCGTAATAAGCTGAGGATTTTCCTCTTCCAGCTCCTCCAATCGACGCAGGAGCCGGTCGTACTCGAAGTCTGTGATGGTGGGAGCATCCAGGACATAATAACGGTAGCTGTGCTCATTTAACGTTTTGCGAAGTTCTTTCATTTCCTTTTCTGCGCCCATCAGGTTTCTCCTCTGTAAAGTTAATTCGCCTTACTGGCCAGCCCCATAATCAAAGTAATGGTCGGCGGCCTGCTTGGCATCATCGAATTGGCTAAAGTAAGTGTAATTTTCCGGGACACTTCCCACAATGACAGTTTCGGCCACACACATCTGGGTTTTGATATCGGTATTTACGGTTTTGCCCGGCATGAGAATACTGGCTGTCACAGTGATATTCAGCATAATTTGATGGCGGGTTTGATTAATCCCCGCCGAGGTAAAGACATTTTCAAACTTGGAGTTGGCCGCCCCTACTGAAAGCACTTTGACGGGAACCCCTGGCCCCCGGCCAGAAAGCAGATCAATACCGGTCAGGGAACCGATGGGGATAGAGAGCTCCCGCTTTTTGAGGGTATCCATATCGTCCACCAGACATTCCAGCAGCTTGGCCCGGTAGGCACTTACAGCGGTCATGTCGCTTTTTAAGGCGGTGATGTGGCCCTCTTCATCCTTTTCCAAGGCAATCACACTGTCGTAATCCATGGGCATTTCATCCACAGCCCCAGCCAGCAAACGTACTACCTCGTTATTCACCTGGGTGGTGGCCAGCCCCACCATAATGGGCCGAATACGAATATTTACCGTGTGGATAAACAGGATGGCAAGACCAATGCCCAACACGGCCGACAGGGCCACGCTGTCCCGAAGGTGAAATCGCCGGAAACGCCGACGCATCATAGCCCTCTCCCCTTTCGGAAAAGTCTATGCGTGACGGCCCGGCCATCATTCGCCCAAAAGCTCCTGAACAGCCAGTAAAATCCCCAGCTTGCCCGACTCGTAGGTCAGTCCGCCCTGCATATAGACGGTATAAGGCTCCCGCATGGGGGCATCGGCGGACAACTCAATGGAAGCCCCTTGAATGAAGGCCCCAGCCGCCATAATGACAGGCACATCATAGCCCGGCATATCCCAGGGCTCGGGTGTGACATAGGAGTCCACCGGGGCCCCTTTCTGAATGCCACGGCAAAAACGCTTCACCAGTTCAGGCTCCCGCAGATGAATCATTTGGATGATGTCATGGCGTATGTCATTAGAAGTTGGATTGGCTTCAAAGCCAAGAAGCTCCATCATTTTAGAGGCAAAAACTGCCGTTTTCACAGCCTGGGCCGTGGTATGGGGGGCCAAAAAGAGGCCCTGATACAAGGAACGGTTATTGCCCAGGGTGGAACCACATTCCCGGCCGATGCCGGGGACAGTAAGGCGATAGGAGGCCTTCTCCACCAGGTCCCGGCGGCCCGCCATGTACCCCCCCGTGGGGGCCAGCCCACCACCTGGGTTTTTGATGAGGGAACCGACAATCAAATCTGCTCCAACCTGAGTGGGCTCCAATGTTTCCACGAACTCCCCGTAGCAGTTATCCACCAGCACATCCACATTGGGATTGGTTGCCTTGATGACCCGGCACATCTCTCCGATTTCCTCCACCGAGAGGGAGGCACGGGTGGCATAGCCCCGGGAACGCTGAATCATCATCACCTTAATGGTGGGATCCTCTCGAAGGATACGGGCCATACCCTCCAGGTCGGGCTGATTGTCTTTCAGCTCTACCTGACGGTAAGCAATTCCATAGTCCTTCAAGGAGCCAAAGCCTTTATCCGTGATGCCGATCACCCCTTGAATGGTGTCATAGGGTGCACCGACTGCATAACACAAGGTATCGCCCGGCTTCAAGGCCCCAAAGAGGACGGCACTGATGGCGTGCGTGCCGTTTGCGAAGCCGATGCGGACCAAGGCATCCTCGGTGCCGAAAATTTCGGCGTAAATCTCATCCAGCTTGTCCCGGCCCAGGTCGTCATAGCCATAGCCGGTGGTCCCTGCAAAGTAGCTTTCAGCCACCTTGTGCTTCTGAAAGGCGGCCAAAACCTTTTCGGTATTCTCGGCCGCAATGGCATCAATGCGGTCAAACTGGTCCCGCAGGGCCGCTTCGGCCTGACGGCCCAGGTCACGGACCCGGCCGCTGATGTTTAAGCTCATGTTCATTGCTCCATATCTTTAGGTTTACATTCTTCATTGAGAATGCTGTTAAAGGTAATCATCCAACAGCAGGCCATCCAGCTCATGATGCTGACACAAAACTCCGTCCCGCTGAAAGTTGCAGCTTTCCAGCAGGCGGATGGACGGAGTGTTGAAGGAACCCGTTTGTGCAATAATTTTTCTGCATCCTCTCGTGCGGAACAGTAGGCCGCAAAACGCATGCAGTCCTTGTGCCATATAGCCCCTGCCACGGTATTATGGACGCAGAAAATATCCCACCTCCACAGTACCGTTTCGTGGGTTATAATCTGTCGCTGTAAATTTTCCGATGGGATTAGGGTCACAAGGAAGCCAAAGTCCTCGAATGGTGGTTTTGTCATCATCCAGGTAGGATTGGTACAGGGCCTTTCGCTCCGCCTCGCTTCTGGACCGGACCGGTCGACAGGTCAGGCGGTTAAAACCTTCGGCATCCTCAAAGGCACGCAACCAGACAAGGTTGGAAAAAGTCAGGGGGCGCAGTTCTCCCTGCATTACAGCTTTGCAGATGCAAAGGCGGCAATAAGCCGGGCCGATGCCTCCACATCAGAGGTATCCACAGTTTCCACCGGGGTATGGATATAGCGGCAAGGCACACTGACCCCACCGGTGACCACTCCCATGCGGGTACGGTGAATTTCACCTGCATCGGTGCCGCCGGAACGGATCACGTCCATCTGGTACGCAATCCCCTTTTCCTTGGCCAGCTCCTCCAGCTTTTTGACGGCCTCGGGATGGCAGATGACCGAGGAGTCCATCACCTTAATGGCGGCTCCCTTGCCCAGCACGCTGCTGCCGTCATGCTTGGCACCGGGCACATCGTCCGAGTCGGTCACATCCACCACCACGCCGTAATCCGGGTCAATGGACCAGGCGGCAGTCTTAGCCCCACGCAGGCCCACTTCCTCCTGGACGGTGAATACAAAGTACAAGTCATTGTCGCTCTGCCCCATCAGCTCCATGGCCCGAAGCAGAACGGTACAGCAGATGCGGTTGTCCATATAAGGGGCAGTCAAACGCTCCCCCATGGCAAAGGACGAGGCTTGGTACACGGCGGTATCCCCTACACGCACCAGCTTTTCTGCCTCTTCCCGGCTCTTAGCCCCGATATCGATGCAGAGGTCGTCAATGGCCAGCTTTTTCATGTCGGCCCCGGCGTCCGGAACCACTACCCCGCAAACCCCACTGGCAAAGCGGACGGCGGAATAGAGAATATCGGCAGCGTGAACGCCCCCAATTTTCCCCACCCGCAGAAAGCCCTTCTCGTCAATATGGGTGACAATGAAGCCGATGGAGTCCATATGGGCGGCAAACATGACCTTAGGGCCATTGCCCTTTTTATGGCAGATAAGATTACCCATCACGTCAGTGGTAATTTCGTCCACATAGGGACGGGCGGCCTCGGCCAAAACCTGGGCCACAGGGCCCTCGTGACCGGAAATGCCGTGGCAGGCGTTCAGTGCCTGCATTTGAGCGAGAATATCCATGTTTCTTCCTCCTTACTGGGCGGCGATGGCGTCGATAAAATATCGGCCCAAGGCGAGCATATGGTCAAAATCGGCGGTGGCGGCCACGCTGGACGGAGAGTGCAGGTAGCGAACGGCGGCCGAAATTCCGGCCACACGAACCCCAGCCTTGGTACGCTGAATGGCCCGGGCATCGGTGCCACCGGCCAGATAGTGCTTGACCTGCCAGGGGATGCTGTGGGCTTCGGCCTGGGTACACAGAAGTTCAAACAACTCCTTGTCGTAGATGGTCCCGCCGTCAATGAGGGAAATCACCGGGCCCTTTCCCGGCCAGCAGACCTTCTTGTGGTCGGGCTGGGAGGGACTGTCGGCGGCGGTGGTGCCTTCAAAAATCAGGGTAATTTCAGGGGTCACCGAGAAAGCAGCCCCGAAGGCCCCACGCAGACCGACCTCCTCCTGAACGGTAAAGGTAAAGGTACAGTCCATGGGCAGGTCCTGCTCCATCAGCTTGAGCAGAACGGCACAGCCAACCCGGTCGTCAATGGCCTTGGCCTTCAAAAATCCGTTTCCAAACTCCACGCACTCGGGGTCAAAGGTGGCATACTCCCCCAGAGGGGCCATCTTTTCGGCCTCTTCCCTGTTTTTTGCCCCGATGTCGATATATAAGTCCTCCAGCTTGGGGAGCTTTTTCTCCTCCTCTTCGCTGACCAGATGATAAGCCTTCAGGCCGATGATGCCAGGAATGCGATTAGGTCCCACAAACACACTTTTTCCAATGAGAACCCGGCGGTCAATGCCGCCCACGCAGTCAAATTTCAGATAGCCGTCATCCGTGACGGATTTGATGATAAGACCCACCTCATCCATATGGGCACAGAGCATCAGCTTGTTCCCGGTGGACTTCTTCCCTTTTTTAAAGACAATGAGGTTGCCCAGGGCATCCACTCGCATTTCGGTGGCATATGGGGCGGCCTTGGACTTGATACAGGCCCGGACCTCATCCTCAAAGCTGGACACACCGCTTTGGGCGCACAGTTCCTTGACTAAACTCAGCATATACTCTGGGCCTCCTTTCCAAGGTCCTGGGTGAAGGCGGCCAGCAGCTTTGCCACCAGCTCGGTATCCTCCAGGGACAGCACTTCAATGGGGGTGTGCATATATTTCAGGGGCAGGGAAATGACCGAAGTGGCAATCCCCTCCTGGGCAATCTGCATATGCCAGCCGTTGGTGCCCGTGTGCCCGGCCATGACCTCCCCCTGCCAGGGAATATTCTGCTCCTCGGCTTTTTTCATCATGCGGCGGGTCATCCAGGTGGTCATGTTGGGACCAATACCGATGGCAGGGCCGCCGCCCAGTTCACAGGCCCGGCCACGAGGATTGGGCAGGTCTGGGGTTTTGCCGTGGGTTACGTCAACGGCCACACAGAAATCGGGCACCACCCGATTGGTGCTGACAATGGCACCCGAACCGGAAACCTCCTCCCGGGTGCTGCCCAGAACATACAGGTCCACATCCAGCTCGATTTCCTTCAAAAGCTCGACCGCCCGCAGAAGAATGGTGAAGCAGGCACGGTCATCCATGCTCTTGCCACACATCTGGCTCTCCCCCAGCTGGAAGCAGCCGCCTCGGTAGGTGATGGGAGTTCCGATAGGAACTGCCTTTTCGGCCTGTTCCTGGGTCATACCAACGTCAATATACAGGTCGGAAATGGGCACCGACCGGTCATAATCCTTCTCGCTTTGGACATGGGGAGGCAGGCAGGCCACCACCCCGAATATGGGGGGCTGGGTCAGAATGGTCAACTCTCGGGCGGGGAGCATGCGAGGGTCCACCCCACCGATGGAGCGAAAGCGGAGATACCCCTCCTCGATGCCGGTCACCATCAGGCCAATTTCGTCCAGGTGGGCATCCAGCAGAAGCTTTTTGGCCCCGGGCTTACCGCAGCGGCGCAGGCCGAGCACGTTGCCCATCCTGTCGATGGTCACTTCCTCCATCCCCACCTGCTTCAAAAGTTCGGCGGCCTTTTTGGACACTGGCATTTCAAAGCCGGATGGGCCGCTCATAGCACACAGGGTGCTCAGGCGTTCTTTGGTCGTCATTTCGTCACTTCCTTACAGTTCAAGTACAATTCGCTTAAAGGCTTCGCCCCGCTGGGCGAAATTTTTAAATTTGTCAAAGGAGGCACAGGCTGGGGACAAAAGTACAACATCCCCCGGCTGGGCCAGCCTGTGGGCGGCCAGAACCGCCTGCTCAAAGTCCTCTATCACCGTGATGCCCGGCATTCCGGGTGCATACCCCTCGGCACCTTCCACCGCCGCTTGTATTTTGGCGGCGGTATCCCCTGTCAAGACAAGCTGCTTTACATGCTCGCAAATTTCAGGCCCCAGGGGTTCAAAGGGGATGTGCTTGTCATAGCCACCGGCTATGAGAATGACCTTTTCCGGGAAGGAGCGCAGACCGGCCATGGTGCGGGAGGGGCTGGAGGCGATGGAGTCGTTATAATACTTGACCCCGTTTAGCTCCCGAACCAGCTCAATGCGATGCTCCACCCCGCCGAAGTTCTGGGCGAAGGTGCGAATAATCTTATCGGGCACCAGACCATCCACAGCGGCGATGGCTGCCATATAGTTTTCGATGTTGTGCTCACCGGGCAGAAGAATATCCCCCAAGGGGAGGACCTCCCGCCGTACCCCGTCAGGCCCATTGCACCAGATGGCATCGTTTTTCAGACAGACCCCGATTTCCAGAGGCTCCCGCCGGGAGAACCAGGTCACCCCTGCGGGGGCATGGGCCCCAAAGCCTCTGGTAATCTCGTTATCCCAGTTTAGAATAACCTTATCCTCGGCATTCTGGTGGGTAAAGACATTCTCCTTGGCCGCCACATACTCACTCATGGACTTGTGCATATCCAGATGGTTAGGAGCCAGATTGGTGACCACGGCGATATGGGCACTTCGGGACATGGTCATAAGCTGGAAGGAGGAGAGCTCCACCACGGCAATGTCCTGGGGCTCCATCCCAATGGTGTCGGCCAGCAGGGGCTTGCCGATGTTTCCCCCCAGATAGGTGTTATATCCTGCCGCCTCCAACAGCTTTGCGATGATGGTGGTGGTGGTGGTTTTTCCATCGCTGCCGGTGACGGAGATGATGGGGCAGGGACAGACTTCAAAGAAAACTTCCATTTCCGAGGTCAGTACCGCCCCCTTTTCCACGGCGGCCGTGATCTGGGGCAGGTCTGGCCGCAGACCGGGGGTGCGGAAAATCACACTGCTGCCGGGCAGGCAGTCCAAATACCCTTCTCCCAGGCATAGTTCAGCCCCCAGGCTTTCCAGCTCGTCGGCCACGTCGCCCAGCTTGGCACGTTCACTTTTATCACAGGCGGTGACTTTGACCCCGGCACGAAGCAGCATCTTAATCAGGGGTGTGTTAGACACACCAATCCCCAAAACCGCCGCCTTTTTCCCTTTGAGAGATGCTAAGTATTCTTGGATTGTAAAACTCATCCTGTACCTCCTTTTATCCGGTACAAAAATAATCAATACTCTTGTGTAGTATCTTTATATTATACCCCAATTGGAATATTCTTTCAACCGCTATCCTAACAAACATTTGACACTTTGTTCGGATAACGGTATAATATCTAAG
>CAZHWK010000006.1:0-19265 GCA_964536405.1 uncultured Oscillospiraceae bacterium | reverse complement strand
CAGGTCGCCCAGAAAGGGTTTGAACAGCCGTTCCACCGGGCGGTAGAGAAGCCAGACACAGGTTCCGGGGGTGAAAAAAAAGGTCCAGAGCATAAAGTCGCTCAAAAGGACGAAGATAGCGGTGATGGCGGTAATCAAAAGGGCCGAGGGCAGGTGGGTAAGCAACAGTTTGGCCGAGGCCCCCAGCACAGCCTTCCAGCCCATGGCAAAACGGGACAGGACCAGCATGGACATGAGCCAGAACAGAAGGAGAAACAGAAGCAGGAACAGATAGGCAACAAGCAGCACCCCGGCCAGCTTGTTGCCCCCAACGGCGGTCAGGTAGCAGACCTGCCACAGGGGATAGAAGAGAAAGATGAGCAAAATACCCAGCAAGGTAAGGACGGTGGCCGTTTTAAAGCAACCCGCAAAGCTGCGGAAGAACCGGACATAGACCCCGCTTTCCCGGCGGTGAACCCCGTGGGCCACAGCGTCATAAAGGGCGGCGGTGGCCGACCCCAGGGTGAACAGGGGCAGGGAGCAGAGAAGCCAGCACAGGCTCAGGCCAATGATGTCGGTGACCCGGGACAGCCACTGCCAGAAGTCGTTGTTGGGGTTAAAGACGGATGAAAGCATGGGCTACTCCTTTTCAATCAAATTCATAACGCCTTGGCGGGCTTTCAGGGCGGCCTGCCGGGCGGGGTAGTCGGGCATGGCCCCCTCCACCACGGCCCAGAAGGCGGGGGAGTGGTTTTTTTGGCGGATGTGAGCCAGCTCATGCACCACCACATAATCCACCAGTTCGGGGGGACAGTGGAGCAGGCGAAAGGTAAAATTCAGACTGTTTCGGCCCGTGCAGGAGCCCCAGCGGGTTGTTGCCCCGGTAATTTTCAGCCCTGTGGAGCACACCCCCATGAGGGTGGAAAAATGGGCCACCCGTTCGGTCAGATGCGCCCTGGCCTCCCGTCTGCACCAGGTCTCCAGGGCTTTGGCGGGGCTTTGCTCGGGGAGGAAAAGTTGGGCTCCATCCTGCTTGCACTTAGGGTAAGGGCCGACCGAAAGAGTGAGGGTTTCTCCCAGCCAGGGCAAGACGGCCCCGGTTTTTATGACAAGGGGAGCCGGAGGAGGGGGGAGGGCCGCCATGCGGGCCAGGGTTTGGACCACCCAGGCCGAGCGGGCATCCACGAAGGCGGCGATATCCCGGGCAGGCATGCGGGTGGGGGCACGCACCAACAGGGAGCCGTCTGGCTGGAGAATGAGGGCCACGGTTTTGCGGCCCGAGCGAATAATTGTGTACTGTAAATCTTCCATGTTTTCTATCATACCACAAAATTTTCTTTCATGAAAGAGGTGGACAAGTGGGGGAAAAATAAAGTATGATGAAAAAAACCAACAAAGGAGAGCAATATGGAGCATTCTCACACCTGCGGCTGTGGCTGTCACGGCCACGAGCATGAACATCACCATCATCAACATGGCCATTCCCCGGTGAACCGGGAGGATGTGACCCCCAATCAGGTGGAGTTTCTCCACCAGCTTTTCCACTGCAAGGCCTTGCCTGTGGCCCGATTTGTGGTGGTCAGCAGCCGGGAGGAGGAGTTTCAGTCGGTGGCACTGGCCCCGGTGTTTCTGCGCTCGGCCGGGGACGATATTGATGCCGTGAAGGAGGCCGGAGTCTTCCTGCGGAAGTTGGAGGACATGGGCCTTCTCACCCTGGATTATGATATTCCTCTCAGCGGCTATGACTATCCCGAGTATGAAACCTCGGCCCTGTACGCTTACTTTGCCGAAACCGTTCATCAAGGGGCCAGGGAGCATCCGGACTTTTTGGGGGATACCCCCCGGATGGAGCTGGGCAGTATGGCCCTGACCCCCGAAGGGGAGGCCCTTTTTCCCAGGTAACGCAAAAATCCCACGCCGAATGGCGTGGGAACCGGACTTGACAGAAGGGCGGTTTGGCGGTATCATACAGGTAAACTTCCGGGTGTTCCGGGGGCAGAATATTGAGCTTATATAAGCCCGAAATTGGTCGGGCGTTTCTACCGGCTGCCGGAACAGCCGCACTATAAGTTCCCAGAGATGGGAACTTGTGCGGCCGTTTCGGCATTTTTTATCAAAAAACAGAAAAACGTGAAAGGAGCTGAAGGCTGTGGCAGTGGGTAAAAGCATCCCCCGGGTAGACGCCCGGGATAAGGTGACCGGCCGTACCCGGTACACCGATGACCTTTGCGACAAGGGGGCCCTGGTGGCCCGCATTCTTCATTCCACCATCGCCCACGGGCGGGTGGTCAGCATGGATACCAGGGAGGCCGAGGCCATCCCGGGGGTGGTCAAAGTGGTGACCTGCTTTGATGTGCCCCAATACTACTTCCCCACGGCGGGACACCCCTGGTCCACCGACCCGGGGCATCAGGACGTGGCCGACCGACTTCTGCTGACCCGGGAGGTCAAGTTCTACGGGGACGACATTGCCGCCGTGGTGGCCGAGGACGAGGTGGCCGCCGCCCAGGCCCTGCGGGCCATCCGGGTGGAGTACGAGGAGTATCCCTTCGTGCTGGACCCCATGGAGGCCATGAAGCCGGAAGCACCTCAGCTTCATGAACGGTTTCCCGGCAATATTCTGGGCCACACCAGTCTGAACCGGGGGGACTATGACAAGGCCATTCAGGAGCCGGGGCTTATCAAGGTGGAGGGCTGGTATGACACCCCCACGGTACAGCATTGCCACATGGAAAACTTTATTTGCTATGCCCACAGTGAGGGGGACGACCGCCTGACCGTGGTGGCCTCCACCCAAATCCCCCACATTGTCCGGCGGGTGGTGGGGCAGGCCCTTGGCATGGACTGGGGCCGCATTCGGGTGATCAAGCCCTACATAGGCGGCGGCTTCGGCAACAAGCAGGATGTGCTGTACGAGCCCCTGTGTGCCTACCTTTCCCTGGCGGTGGGCGGGCGGCTTGTGAAGCTGGATGTGCCGAGGGAGGAAACCTTCGTGTGCAACCGGGTGCGCCACGCTGTACGCAGCCACATTACCTCTTGGGTACGGCCCGACGGCACCTTTGCCGCCCGGAAGCTGGAGTGCTTTTCCGACCAGGGGGCCTATGCCTCCCACGGCCACGGCATCGCCGCCAAGGGCATGGGGGCCTTCCCCCAGCTTTACCCCTGCCCCAATGTGCAGGGGGATGCCTACACCATCTTTACCAATAAGCCCGCTTCGGGGGCCATGCGGGGCTATGGCATTCCTCAGGCCATGTTCGCCGTGGAGAGCCACACCGACGATGTGGCCGCCCGCCTGGGGATGGACCCCCTAGAGTTTCGGCGCAAGAACCTGATGCCACAGGGGTTTAAAGACGACTTTTCCAAAAATGAAAACTATTACGACAGCTTCCGCCAGTGCCTAGACAAGGGCCTGGAAAAGCTGAACTTTGAACGCAAGCGCAAGGAGTACGCAAACCAGACCGGCCCGGTGCGCCGGGGCGTAGGTGTGGCCGCCTTCTGGTACAACACCGCCGTGTGGCCCATCTCGCTAGAAAGCTCCTCCTGCCGCATTGTGCTCAATCAGGATGGCTCGGTGCAATTGCAGACCGGTGAAACCGAAATCGGCCAGGGGGCCGATACCGCCCAGGCCCAGATGTGCGCTGAGGTGCTGGGTATTCCGGTGGAGAAGGTTCACGTCATGTCCTGCCAGGATACCGACATCACCCCCTTCGGCACCGGGGCCTATGCCTCCCGCCAGACCTATGTCACCGGGTTTTCTATCCGCCAGACGGCGGGGATGCTCAAGGAGCGGATTTTGAAGTACGCCCATGAGCTGACCCGGATGCCCGCCGAGGATTTGATGATTGTGGATGGGGTTATTCTCCGCAAGGGGGACAGCCGAGAGATGATGACCCTTGCAGAGCTGGCTACCGAGGCCCTGTACAGCATGACCCACAGCCAGCACCTCACCGCCGAGAGCACCGCCCAGATTAAGAGCAATGCCTACTCCTTCGGCTGTACCTTTGCCGAGGTGGAGGTGGACATTCCGGCCTGTAAGGTGAATATCCTGAATTTGGTCAACGTCCATGACTGCGGTAAGCTGATTAACCCCGCCCTGGCCGAGGCCCAGGTACACGGCGGCATGAGCATGGGCATTGGCTACGGCCTGACCGAAAAGCTGCTCTTTGACCCCAAGACCGGAAAACCGCTGAACAACAATCTGCTGGACTATAAGCTCTGCTCCTTCATGGACCACCCGGACTTGACCGGGCTGTTTGTGGAGAATTTTGAGCCCACCAGCCCCTTTGGCACCAAGAGCCTGGGCGAGCCGCCCACCTGCTCGGTGGCTCCTGCTCTGCGCAATGCCATCTATCAGGCTACCGGGGTGGCCATCGACGAAATCCCCATCAATCCCCATGTGATGTTCCGGGAGTTTTCGCAGGCCGGACTGCTGGGAAAGGAGGAGGAAAGCCATGTATGATATGAAAGCCCTCTATGAGGCCCAAAGCGTCCCCCACGCCATCGCCCTGCTGGCCGAGCACCCCCAGGCCAAGATTATCGCCGGGGGGAGCGACGTGCTGGTCCAGATGCGGGAAGGCAAGCTGGCCGGGTGTGAGCTTGTGAGCATTTACGGTCTGGACGAACTGCGTGGGGTGAGCATGGAGGAGGACGGCACCCTGCGGATTGGCTCCCTCACCAGCTTTTCCCACGTGACAAAAGACCCCCTCATTCAAAAATATCTCCCCGTGCTGGGTCAGGCCGCCGACCAGGTAGGCTCCCCCCAAATCCGAAACATCGGCACCATCGGGGGCAACACCTGCAACGGTGTGACCTCGGCCGATACCGCCTCCACCCTCCACGCTCTGGATGCCGTCATCGAGCTGACCGGGCCGGAAGGAGTGCGCCGCCTGCCCATCCACGACTTTTACCTAAAAGCCGGGGTGGTGGACTTGCACCCCGGGGAAATCCAGACCGGGATTTTGCTTCCCAAAGAGTCCTATGAAAATTGCCATGGGGAGTACATCAAGTACGCCATGCGAAATGCCCTGGACATCGCCACCCTGGGCTGTTCGGTGAACGTGGTGCTCTCGGCCGACAAGAAAAGCTATGAGCGTATCCGCATCGCCTTCGGGGTGGCCGGACCGGTGCCCCTGCGGGCCACCACCGCTGAGGAACTGGGCCGGGGCAAACCTCTGGGCGAAGAAACGGTGGAGGCTGTGGCGAGTGCCGTCCTGTCCGACATCAACCCCCGGGACTCCTGGCGGGCCAGCAAGGGCTTCCGGGTCCACCTGGCCCAGGAGCTGACCCGGCGGGCCCTGCGAAAGGCTACCAAATACGCGGGAGGTACCTTGTGATGGAAAAGCAATATAAGCTGGTCAAATGCACCATCAACGGCAAGCCTAGGGAGGCCATGGTGGACGTGCGGGCCTCCCTCACCGATATGCTCCGCAATGACTACCGCCTCACCGGGGTCAAAAAAGGCTGTGAGGTGGGGGAGTGCGGGGCCTGCAACGTGCTCATTAACGGGGAGTGCTTTAACTCCTGCATCTATCTGGCCATCTGGGCGGACGGCAAGGAAATCCGCACGGTGGAGGGGCTTCAGGCCCCGGACGGCGGCCTGTCCGATTTGCAGCAGGCCTTCATCGACGAGGGGGCTGTCCAGTGCGGCTTCTGCACCCCCGGGGTGCTCATGTCGGCGGTGGAGGTGCTGGAAAGCGGCAGGGACTACTCCCGGGACGAATTGCGGCGGCAGCTGTCCGGCCATCTGTGCCGGTGTACCGGGTATGAGAATATCCTGAACGCCGTGGAAAAAACTATGAAAAACCGCCTTGGAAAGGGATAAAAGTATGTCTACCCCCTTGTTACTGCGAGGAACCATTTTGAGCCTGTGTACACCCCAGAGGATGGAGTTTTTACCCGGGGGCTATCTCTATGCCGTCGATGGGGTCATCCAAGGGGCATTTGAACACCTGCCCGCCGAGCTGGAAGGGCTGCCCTGTGAGGACTTTGGGGAAAAGCTGCTTGTTCCCGGTCTTGTGGACCTGCACACCCATGCCCCCCAGTATTCCTTCCGGGGGACCGGGATGGATTTGGAGCTTTTGGACTGGCTGGAGGCCTATACCTTCCCGGAGGAGAGCCGCTATGCCGAAATGGAATACGCCGAGCGGGCCTACCGCCTGTTCGTGGAGGAGCTGACGGCCGGGGCCACCACCCGGGCCTGCATCTTTGCCACCACCCACACCTCGGCCACCCTCAAGCTGATGGAACTGCTGGAGCAGAGCGGCCTTTGCACTCTGGTGGGCAAGGTGAATATGGACCGGGAGTGCCCCGATTATCTGCGGGAGAGTGCCCAGGGCTCTTTGGCGGATACCCGGAAATGGCTGGATGCCTGTGGGGACTTTGCCCGAACAAAGCCCATTCTCACCCCACGGTTTGTGGTGTCCTGTACCGATGAGCTGATGGCTGGGCTTGGGGATATGCAGAAGGAATACACCCTTCCCATCCAGTCCCACCTGTCGGAAAACCCCGCCGAGGTGGAGCTGGTGAAGGCCCTGTGCCCGGAGGCAAAGGGCTATGCCGACGCCTACGCCCGCTTTGGACTGTTTGGCGGGGAGAACTGCCCCACCGTCATGGCCCACTGCGTCTACTGCACCACGGAGGAGCTGGATTTGATGGCGAAAAACCGGGTTTTCGTGGCCCACTGTCCCCAGTCCAACATGAATTTGGCCTCTGGCATTGCCCCGGCCCGAACCTTTTTGAACCGGGGCATCCCGGTGGGGCTGGGTACCGATGTGGCCGGTGGGGCCAGTCTGTCCATGTTCCGGGCGGTCACCGATGCCATTCAGGCTTCCAAGCTGCGCTGGCGGCTTCAGGACAGCACCTTGCCCCCCCTCAGCTTCCATGAGGCCTTTTTGTTGGCCACAGAGTGGGGCGGAGCCTTCTTCGGCAAGGTGGGCAAGCTGGAAAAGGGCTATGCCTGCGACGTGCTGGTGCTGGAGGACGAGGGACTGCCATCCCCCCGAACCCTTCTTCCCGCCGAGCGGCTGGAACGGATCTTTTATTTGGGCGGGGACGCCCAGGTGGCGGCCAAATATGTGGCCGGACGAAAGGTCAAATAGAACACGGAAGCAGAAAACCCCCTGCGGTCCATCCGGGCCGTAGGGGGTTTTCTGCTTATGGGGCAATGGACCTATACAAAATACACAAAAGGAGGTGGGAAAGATTGTGAAAGTTCCGGCAAAAACCACTTGCCTTTTTGTGGAAGAAGGGGTATGATGATGGAGCAAATAAAAGTTTTAGGCATAAAAATTTTTTGTGAGGTGCAGGAGTATGAGCAAGGGTCAAAAGGCAGCCGGAAGTGTGTTTGAGTTCCGTGGAACGCCGCCCCTGGGACAGGTGGTTCCTCTTGGATTGCAGCATGTCGTGGCGGCAGTGGTGGGCGTCATTACCCCCGCCATGATTATCGGCGGGGTGTGCGGTCTGTCTCCGGCGGAGCAGACCATTCTGGTGCAGGCCTCGCTTATGATAACTGCCCTGGCCACCCTGTTGCAGCTTTTCCCTGTTTTTCGGCGGATTGGCTCTGGTCTGCCTGTGATTATGGGCATCAGCTTTGCCTATGTCCCCACCCTGACCGCCATCGGAGGGCAGTTTGATTTGCCAACCATCCTGGGGGCCGAAATCATCGGGGGCTTTGTGGCGATTGTGTTCGGCGTGTTTGTAAAGCCCATCCGCAAGCTTTTCCCCCCTCTGGTGACCGGCACGGTTATCTTTACCATTGGCCTGTCCCTTTACCCCACCGCCGTGCGCTATATGGCCGGGGGCAGTGCCAGCAGCCCTTGGTTTGGCGGGGTGAGAAGCTGGGTGGTGGCCCTCATCACCTTCGGCGTGGTGGTATTCCTTCAGAATTTTACCAAGGGAATTTGGAAGCTGGGTGCCCTTCTCTTCGGCATGGCCGTGGGCTATGCGGTAGCCTTTGCCTTCGGTATTGTGGATTTGAGCAAGGTGGGGGCGGCGGCCTGGGTCAGCCTGCCTGCCGTAATGCCCTTTGAGATTAAATTTGTTCCCTCGGCCTGTGTATCCCTGGCCATTGTATACATCGTCAATGCGGTGCAGACCATCGGTGACCTAAGCTCCACCACCATGGGCGGCATGGACCGTATGCCCACCGACCGGGAGCTGTCGGGCGGAATTATTGCCCAGGGCGTTATGAGTATATTTGGGTCCTTCTTTGGGGGGCTGCCCACTGCCTCGTACAGCCAGAATGTGGGCATTGTGACCGTCAATAAGGTGGTAAACCGACTGGTCTTTGCCTTTGCGGCGGGTATTTTGCTGGTGGCTGGGCTGATGCCAAAGTTTGCCGCCGTGCTGACCACCATTCCCCAGTGCGTCATCGGGGGCGCCACCCTGTCGGTCTTTGCCACCATTACCATGACCGGCATCCGTATGATTACCTCCGAGGGGCAGTTCACCATGCGCAAAAGCACCGTGGTAGGGCTGTCGGTGGCGTTGGGTGTTGGGATTACCCAGGTGCCCGGCTGTTTGGCGGGCAATGGGTTCCCTGACTGGGTGAGCACCGTGTTCGGCTCCTCCTCGGTGGTGGTGGCCACCATGATGGCCATTTTGCTCAACCTCATTCTGCCCAAGGACCCTGTGGTGGTAGAGGAGAAGGCCAAATAAATTTCCTCGTGTGATGTGTGATAACGCTAAACCCCTCCCGCTGCCTTGGCAGCGGGAGGGGTTTAGACGTTTACAGGGCTTTCATGGCATTGGTGAAGGGGGTGTTCTCCCCCTCGGTGAAGAAGGGAAGGCCGGAAACTTGATACTTGGTATGGTCGGGGCAGACCTGGATGACCTGGGCTTCGGTTTCCAGCCGGAGGAGGAAGTCCTCCTTCCAGGCATCGGCGGCCCGGAAGCCCTCTCCCTTGGGCTCAAGGAAAAGCTGACGCTGGAGATAACCACCCTCTGGCAGAGGAGTGCGAAGCAGGAGCAGATAGTCAGGCTCAAACCGCTGGCCCGCCTCAAAGGTATAGAGGGCTAGCTGGGGGAACCGCTCATTACGGATGAGATAGACCTCCCCATAGGTGCGCTGAAGCGCTTCCACCACATGGGAAAACCACAGGACCAGCTTCTTTTCCTCGGTGGTACCAAAGTTGTCCTCAAAGACATACCAGTCGCACCGGGACAAATCCAGTTGAAGTGGGGGAGAGCAGAGCCTCTGCGAGATGCCCTCTCCGTCCCCGTGGGGGTCCTCAATCAGGCGCACCTTGTCGGTCAGCACCTCCCGGACAGGCAGGGGGAAAAACTGGCGGGTGCCCCGGTACTCGGGCTGTAAGGCCTCCACCTGGGCGGCGACCTGGGAGAAGGCGGCCAGGCAGGCCTGCCGCAGTTCGGCCCCGGTGGGGGCGGGGCCGGGGGTTTGCAGGTTCAGGGTGACCCCGCCCAGATAGCCGGGGTCGGTGACAAACTGGCGGGAGCTTTTCAAGTGGGGGAAGCGGGCTTTCAGCCGATCAAACCGAAGGGTATCAAAGGTGCACAGGGCATCAAAGGCGATGGACCAGGGCACTTCCATAAGGGCCAGACTGTGCCGGTGCAGAGAGGGGGCCGCCCCCTCGGCCCGGGAGGAAAAGAGGTCATAGACCACGGCGTGGCCGGTGGCTGAGGTAACCGTGATGCAGAGCGAGCGCAGGGACTCGGGGAGCAGGTCGGCATCGGAAAGACCCTTTTCCTCCCGCCGGTTGGCGAAGAGATAGCCGGTGCGGTAAAAGTCGGTGGCCTGAAAATTTTCTTTCAGGCGAAGGGCGACCTCCACCTTGCGGGTCGGGAGCAGGCCCAGCTCGGTAAGGGCGGTGCGAAGCTCGTCGATATAGCGGGAGTTGCTTTTGCTGTGGTAGTAGAGGGTTTCGCAAATCCGCATGGGATTGGCCAGGTCATCGTCATATTTGCGGCGGTACCGCTCCTGCTCGGAGGCGGCCCGGAAGGGGCAGTAGCGGGCCCCACGGCCGATGAGCTGGGCCTCCTGAATGGTGTAGGGGGAGATGGAGTGGCCGCTGCTCTGCCGGGTTTCGTACAGGCGAACAATGTCGAATAGGTTGAGTACGTCCCACCCCTCGTTGAGCATATCTACGGTAAAGATGATGCGGTAGGGATTTTTGGGGTCCTCCAGACTGTTGACAGCCAGCTGCTTGTCCTCGGAGTTGTCGGTGGAGCCATTCATGATAATGGCCCGCTCCCGGCTGAAGGCCAGTTTCAGGGATTGGGCCAGCATATCCAGGGTAAAGCCCCGGCGGTCCAGATAGGCCCGGCAGGCCCGCAGGGCGGGGTTTGCCTCGAAGTCCAGGGCGGCCAGGTCTTCCCCGGTAAGGGCTTCCAGCCGCCGGAAAAAGTCCTCGTAAAAGGCCTGGCTTTCGGCAATCCGCTGGGATTTGAGGAGGACCACCGGCTTGACGGTCTGGTGGGCGTCGGCAAAGAGCATGAGCCGGTACTGGGACAGGACCAGGGCGCACAGGGTACGGCCCCACAGGTCATAGCCCGACTGCAAATTCTGAAAGTCCTTGGTATAGCCGCTGGAGCGGAATTTGGCCAACGGATAGTCAAACAGAAGCTTATCCTGATACTTTTCCAGCACATTGGGGTCCTTCAGGTCGCAGGTGGCAGTAAACTCCAGCATGATATGGCCCCGGTTGGCCCGAAAGGCCCGGTTGACGCTGCCCTCCCAGCTCTGCTGGTTCACCAGGTCGGCCTTGCCCGCCTTGGTGAGGGTATTCACATGGTGGGCCTCGTCCGAGAGGAATACCACCGGCTGGGTGAAGTCCTCCAGACTGAGGCCATCCTCCCGGGGGGACTGAAGGTCCAGGTGGAGCTTTTGGATGGTGGTGAAGCAGATTTGAATGTCCGAGCCGGCAGGGGCCTGAAAGTTGTCCACCGCCCGGATATGGACGCTCTGCCCATCCAGCTCAAGTGTGGGGGCAAAGAGGTATTTAGAGGAGAGGGGATTTAAGAAATTCTCCTTGGTCTTGGTCAGAACATTGCCGCTGTTGACAAAAAAGACAAAGTTACGCAGGCCCTGGCGGTAGAGGTAGAGGATGAGGGCGGCCATGATGACGGTTTTGCCGCTTCCAGTGGCCATGTGGAAGAGCAGGTGGGGCTGCTTCCCCTCCAACAAGGCAGGGTTTTCATAGCAGGTGATGAAGTAGCGAAGGGCCTCCTCCTGATAGTCCCGCAGGGTGACGGTGGGGGAGAGGTTTTGGGAAATATAGGGGGGCAGAAGGAGAAAGGCGGGGGTCTTTTTTAAGAATTCCAGTCCATCAGATAGGAAAGCCATGTTCAGTCCCTCCCATAAAAGAGGTTGGTAAAGCTTTTTTCCTCGGGGGTGAGGGAAAATTCCTCGTCCTCCATGTCACAGAGATTAACATAGAGCTGGTTTTTATTGACCAGGGTGAGGAGCAGGCGGCGTTTTTCCTCGGTAGAGAGGGCCGAAAAGTCGGGGCTGGCGGGGTTTAGGTCAGCGGGGGTAATGGTTTGGGCCAGCAGGCCGCTGCGGCTGAGGTCCTCGAAAAGGGAAATCAGCTCCCCATCGGTTTTTGCCTGCTCGATTTGGTCCAGCCAGGCGGCCCCATGCTCCTTGAGGGAGCAGGAAACAAAGCTGTCGCCCCCCTGCCAGCCATACCGGGAGGAAATGCCGCTTTGCTCCCCCTCCATGACCTTGTGCAGGCGGTCGTGAATGATTTGGATATGTTCCTCCAGCTGTTCGCAGAGGATATACCGCCGCCCCATCTTGTGGGCCACGGCGGCCGTGGTGCCCGAGCCGCCGAAGAAGTCCAGCACCAGGTCCCCCGGCTTGGTATGATGCTCCAAAATGCGGGCAATCAGCTTTTCCGACTTCTGGCCCTTGACCTCCTGAGAAGTCAGCATTTTGGAAACCGTCTCCCCCGAGAAGGAGGTAATGGCGATGGAGTTTAAGTCGTCATACTCACTGCCGTTCCACACGTCCTCAATGGGGTACCGCTCGGGCCGGGAGCCGTAATTGATGTCCTTGAGCAGGGAAACGGCCTCCTTCTTGGAAAGGCCGGCGGTCATCAGGGCATCCTTACATTTCTTCTCGTCCTTCACCTTGGGAAGAAAGTCGGCATTGTCGATATACTGCTTAAAAAACTCCATTTTATCGGCGTTTTTGGAGTAAAAGAGGATGGTATCGTGGTTGCGGATATAATTTTTCACCGCAGTTTTATAGCCCGACACCCAGCCAATGCGCCAGATGATTTCCCGCTGGAAGTTCTCCTCCCCGAACACCTCGTCCATGAGAACCTTGGCATAGTAAACCTGATTATAGTCCAGCTGGACATAGATGGCCCCCTCGGGGGCCAGTAAATCCCGGGCAATTTCCAGCCGATTTTTGAGAAAGGTAAGCCAGGTGGAGCGGCGGAAGCGGTCGTTATAGCCGAAGGTGTCATTGCCGGTGTTGTAGGGGGGGTCGATGTAGATGCATTTGACCTGGCCCCGGTACCGTTCCCGCAGGGAGGAAAGAGCCATGAGGTTGTTGCCCCGAATGACCAGATTGTCCCCCTCGGAAAGCTCGCTCAGCGGGGTGATGCCCTGGGCGGTGTGGCGCAGGGGATTGGTCAGGGCCTTGGGGGCCAGGAGACGGTGAATTTGGTCGGGAGCCAGAGTTTCATGGAAGAAGATTTCCTGCCGCTTTTGGTCCTCCTTGGTCTGTCCACCGGCCAATGTACAGTCCTTGAAGGGCCAGACCAGGCAGACATCCTCGGGGCCGACGGCCCCTGTGGGGCGTAGGCCGATTTTGTTGGAGTAGCGGGTATAGCTGTCGGGCAGGAAGGAGCGGCTGGTCACGGTCCAGCCGAATTTTTCACCCAGAAAGACGGGCAGACCGTCCACCTCGGAAAAGAAGAGGGCTTTGGTTTCCGGGCAGGCCAGAAGCAGGCGCAAAAGGGCCGGGTCACCGGCGGCCCCAAGCTCGGCGGCCCTGTCCTTGAGCAGGGAACCATCCTCGGCCAGAAGGCGGGGGTCCTGCTTCAGAAGGGTTTCCAGGGTGTTCAAAAAATCCATGTCAGCGGCTCCTTTTTCAACCGTTTGTTTTTCTCATTATAGCATAGGCAGGGCAAGAAAAAAAGGGGACACTCCTTGAGTGTCCCCCCAGTTGTCAGCCCCTTTGCGCCCGGGCCACCTGCATCATGATGGCGCACTCCATGCGCTTTTTGAACAGCTCGCAGCCGTACTCATAGATGCCTTGGATATGGCCGGTGGCGTGGTAGGCGTTGGCCGCACAGCCCCCCGAGCAGTACAGTCTGGCCCAGCAGTCCCGGCACTCGGGCCGGGCCACGGCGTTGCACATCTTGAACTCATCCTGGGCGGCCGTGTTGGTGACCCCGGTCCAGATGTCGCCCAGACAGTATTTTTCATCCCCCACGAACTGGTGGCAGGGGTAGAGGTCCCCAAAGGGGGTGACCGCCATGTACTCGGTGCCGCTTCCGCAGCCCGCCATGCGCTTATAGATGCATGGCCCGCCCGAAAGGTCAATCATATAGTGGTAGAAGGTGATGGGCTTGCCTGCCTGCTCCCGCTTGAGCATCTCGTTGGCCAGAAGCTCATACTGCTCGAAGAGCTTGGGCAAATCCTCCTCGGTGAGGGCGTAAGGGTCCCCCGGGGCGCAGACCACAGGCTCCATGGACAGCTCGGTAAAGCCCAGGTCGGCCATGTGGAACAAATCCTCGGTAAAGTCCACGTTGTTGTGGGTGAAGGTACCCCGCATGTAGTAGCCCTTGCCTCCACGGGCGGTGACCAGCTTCTGGAACTTGGGCACAATGGTGTCATAGCTGCCGTGGCCCCCCAGATCCTTACGCAGGCGGTCATGGGTTTCCTTCCGGCCGTCCAGGCTGAGAACCACGTTGTGGCACTCCCGGTTGGCAAACTCAATGACGTCGTCGTCCAGAAGGACCCCGTTGGTGGTGAGGGTGAAGCGGAAATTCTTCCCCCGCTCCTGCTCCACACTGCGGGCGTAGGCCACCAGCTGCTTGCACACGTCCCAGTTCATCAGCGGTTCCCCGCCGAAGAAGTCCACCTCCAGGTTGCGGCGGTTGCCCGAGTTTTCCATGAGGAAATCCAGGGCCCGCTTGCCGGTTTCAAAGCTCATGAGGGCGGCCTCGCCGTGGAATTTGCCCTGGGCGGCAAAGCAGTACTCGCAGTTGAGGTTGCAGGTGTGGGAGATATGCAGGCACAGGGCCTTCACATCGGTATGCCGGTTTTTGAAGTCGAAGGCCTTCCCGGCGAAAAGGTCGGGGGAAAAGAGCTTTCCGGCCGCCTTCAGCTCGGCAATGTCGCTCAGGCAGTCCCGCACGTCCTGCTCGGTAATTTCCGGGTGGTTCCGGTATTTTTCCAGCATCTGGGCCACGATGGCATCGGGAGTTTCACTCTCATAGAGGGCAATGACATCGTAGGCCAGCTCGTCCACGCAGTGGACACTGCCGCTGCACACATCCAAAACGATGTGGAAACCGCCTAATTTATATTGGTGTATCATAGTATAATCCTTTCCGCTGTTCAAAAGAGAAGCCGCCGCCCGGCAATGCCGGACGGCGGCCATGTTCGGACTTACTCAGCGCACTGCTCGCAGGGCTGGTTGGCCACGCCGCAGCTGGTCTTGCAAGCGGACTGGCAAGAGGTCTGGCACTCGCCGCAGCCGCCGTTTTCCACGCTGGCCTTCAGGTCGCGGGTATCCAAAGTCTGAATGTGCTTCATGAAGAAACAACTCCTTTTTTCTATTTTATCTCATCTATTTTAGCCTGTAACAGGTGATATGTCAAGGATTTTCGGCAAGGCAGACCCGGATATGGCCCGGCTCACTGCCCCCGGCGGCGTGGAGATTGACCCCGGCGGCCAGTAGGGCGGAAAAATGGGTCAGCAGGTCTGGGGTGAGGACCTCGCCGGGAACCACCAGCGGGATACCGGGGGGGTAGGCCCACAGATATTCTCCGGCTACCTGCCCGGCACACTGGGCGAAGGGCAGGGAAGGGCCCTCCTGCTCCAAGGCCAGCCCGGCGGGGAAAACCCGGCAGGGAATGGGGGGCAGAGCGGGGAGGGGAACGGCGGTTTGGGGGGTGCAGGCCCTATCCACGGCCAGAAGGGCCTGAGCCAGTCGCTCCAAGGTTTCGGGGGTGTCCCCCAGGCCGGTCATGGCGGTGGCATAGCTTGGTGCCGCCATCTCCAGCTCGATGTGATGCTCCTGACGCAGAATGGCCATGAGCCGGGGGCCGGTGAGGGTGGTATTCTGGGTGCAAATCACCAGCTTGGAGGGGTCAAAGCCGAAGAAGGCGGGGTGATGGTCCAGACTGTCCCCGCCGTGGCAGAGGACGCAGAGGTGCTTTAGGGGGAGAATGGCCCGGTCAAAGGCATGAAGGGCTTCCATCCAGCTCTGGGCCAAAGCATGGCCCCGGCCTTCCAGAAGGGCCACACAGCCCTCCATGGAAGCCATGAGGGGGTAGGAGGGACTGCTGGTTTGGAAAATGCCCAGACTGCGGGCCAGTTTTGTGGGGGACACCAAATCACCCTGACGGTGGAGGAGGGCGGTCTGGGTGAGGGAGGGGAGGGTTTTGTGCAGGCTTTGCACCACCACATCGGCCCCGGCGGCCACCGTCCCGGCGGGGAAGGGGCCAAAGCCCAGATGGGCACCGTGGGCCTCGTCCACCAGAAGGGCCACTCCACGGCTGTGGCAGATCTGGGCCAGGGCGGGCAGATCGGAGAGGACACCATCGTAGGTGGGGGAGGTGAGGAGAAGGGCACGAATTTTGGGATTTTCCTCCAGGGCCCGCTCCACGGCGGCGGGGGGAATGGACCCGCACAGCCCGGTTTGAGGGTCGGTGGGGGGGTGGAGGTAGACAGGGGTCAAGTCCAGCAGTTCCAGGCCGTGGTAAACCGACTTGTGGCAGTTCCGGGCCACCAGAAGGGTGCTGCCCCGGGGCAGAGCGGCATGGAGGGCGGACAGCAGGCCGGCGGTGCTTCCCCCCACCAGATAGAAGGCATTCTCACTGCCCCAAAGGCGGGCGGCGGCCGCCATACCCTCGGCCAAAATGCCCGAGGGGTCGTGAAGGTCGTCAAAGCCGTCAATCTCGGTGATGTCCCAGGCCCAGGGGAGGGCGGGGGTGTGGAGGGGGCGGCGCTTGTGGCCGGGCATGTGCATGGGGAGGAAATCCCCGGCGGCGTAGGCGGACAGTTTTTGGGATAAGGGGTCCATGGACGGCCCTCCTTTGCTGGGTTTTTGTTCTTAGTGTATCATAAGGAAGGATTTTTTTCTACTGGGTGTATGAAAAGATGCAACAAATGGAAAAAGCCCTCCCTTTATGATGAGCAATCGCTCAAAATAAAAGGAGGGCTTTTTGATGCAGAAGACAGAACACTATCAGTTAAACCAGTACGAACCCACGGACAGCTTTTTGAGGACGAATTTTAATGAGGACAACGTTAAGATTGACGTGGCCCTATCCGCAAAGTGCGAGGTGGTCTTTGGCACCTATATGGGGGATGGAGAGCCCATACGTGACATCAGCTTAGGCTTTATGCCCAAGGCCATCCTAACATTCCGGGAAAATGGAATCGGAGGATCTGACTATCGTCGATATGGTGGGCTGAGTTTTCCAGGGCACCCTATATATCACGAGGGAGCAGTTAAATCCCCTATCCTGACTGTGACAGAAACGGGATTCCAGGTATATTTCAAACTGGGTTCAGATGGCAGTGAGGCAGGAAGCAATTACCCAAAAGCAAAATTTCATTATATAGCGTTCCGATAGGAAGATAGAAAAGCGAGCCCCCCGTTTGGAGGGCTCGCTTTTTTGCGTTGGGGTAAATCAGCGGGGCTGATTAGGCCACCACAGTGTAGGTAACGGCGGAGCCGTTAGCGGCAACGACCAGAATGGTGTCGTCCACGGCCAGGGCAGTGGCGGAGGCGGAGGTAATGGTGTAATCAGCACCAGCACTCAGGGTAATATTACCGGTAGTGCTCAGTTTACCATCCTTGAGGGTGACGGTCTTGCTGTTCAGGGAGATAGTCTTGGCGGCCTCATTGATGGTCAGAGCAGCGGCACTATCGTCCTTAATGGCAGTAATAGCCTTAGCGCTGGAGTTGACAGCCAGGTTGTTGTTAGCCACATCAATGATGATGTAGGTCACCTTCTTGGTGCCATCCACGGCGGCGTAGGCGTTCTTGATATAGTTGCCAAGAGCGTCCTTGTCGGCCATGGCCAGCTCGCCGCCCACAACGCCCTTGTTGTCAGCAGTGTTGACGTAGACAATGACGGTGTCGTCCTTGATCTCGCCAGCGCCAACGGGGGCCAGGAACTCAATGTCCTTGCCGCCGGCGTAGCCGGTGATGGCAGTAGCGGAAGTGGCCAGAGTGGTCACGGTGCTAACCTTGTTGCTGCCCAGATCCTTGTAGGACACGGGAGTGCCCTTCTGGATGTTGGTATCGCCAGCAACGTTTGCGTTGGTGGTGGAGCTGGTAATGCTGGCCAGGCTAGCAGTGCTCTCGGCCAGGACGGTCACTTCCTCGGTACCATTCCACAGGGAGACTTCGATGTAGTAATCATCGCCGCTCTTCACCAGGGAAGGAGTGCCGGTAATCCAGCCGTAGGAGGTGTCGCCGGCAGCGCCGGGGACATTGCCGGAAACGGCCAGAACACCCAGGTTAACATAGCTGAAGCCGTTCTTGGCATTGGCGTACAGCTTGTTTTCAGTGCCAGTGGAGGTAGTGGAGGTGGTGCCCCACTTGTTAATGTCGGCACCGGTGAGAGCCTTCACACCGTTGTTGCCCTTCACGAAGACAACGGCGTCATCGTTGAAGCGCAGGGTAGCGGTAAAGTTGGTGGAAGTGGCCTTGCCATCGGCAATGGTAATACCCTTGGTGGAAGCAGAAGTAACAGCGGTGTCGTAGTCGCCGTTCTTAATCTGGGTCAGCTCATAGTTGCCGTCCTTGTCAATGGCGTAGGTATAGACGGTATCAGCCTTGACCAGGTTGGTACCTGCGGGAGCAGCCAGGGTACCGGCGGCATCGGTATCAACCTTGTCCACGGTGACAATTTTCTTGGAGCCGTCGGCAAACAGGAGCTGAGCGCCCTGAGTGCCGAGCTTGGTGCCGGTTCCAGCACCGATATCAACCAGCAGAGCATAGACAGCATCCTTGGCGGAAGCGGTGGTGGTGGTCTGCTTGGCATTGAAGACAAAGCCATTCACAACGACCAGCTCAAAAGCATTGCCAATCTTGTAGGCATCGCCAGCCTTGGCGGTAGCATCGGTGTACCAAGTACCAGCCAGTTTGACCTCGCCAGTGCGGGTAGCTTCAATGTCGCCGGAGACAATCTCAGCCTTGGCAACAACAGGGGTGTTCTTGGGGGTGTTGGCACCCAGGGTAATCACAGCGTAGTCGTTCTTAGCGACGCCCTCATAGATGCTGGCATCCTCAAACTTGTAGGACTTGCCGCCCACGGTAATAGAATCCTTGCCCACGAAAGTGACCTTGGCCACGGTGACGGGGTAGGTGATAACCAGGTCGCCCTCGCCGTCGCCGGTGATGTCAACCAGCTTGAAAGCCAGCTCACGGGCCAGGCCAGCGTTCAGGTTGCCGGTGCTGGTGGTGTCATTGTAAGCATACACCTTGGTGCCAGCGGCAGTCTTGGTCAGCTTGTAGTTGGTGCCGTCCAGCTTCACAGACTCATCAGTGGCAGCAATGGTGCCGGGCAGGTCATTACCCACGCCAGTGTACAGAACAGCAGTGTCCACAGGATACATGCCGTACACGGTGGTCTTGCTGTTAACGGTCTTGGAGAGAACCTTGACCTTGTTGTTCACCATGGCGGAGAAATCCTTATCGCTCTTCAGAGTGGCACCAACAAAATTGGTGGTAATCTGATCAGCAGCATTCAGGCCAAAGGTAGAACCGTTATCCATGGTGTAGGTGTACTCAGCCTTCTTGGAGTCATAGCTCACGTGAGTCATGAAGCCAAACTCGGTGTCCATCTTGAACTTATCCTGCAGGATGTTAATGGTGGTGGCGGGGTTACCAACCATCTTGTCCTCAGCGATAGCCACGGAAACCAGGTTGCCGTTGACGGTGTTGAGCTGATAGGTGTACTTCACCATGGGAGCATTCAGGCCGTTCCAGATCATCTGGGCAGCGTTGTCGCGGCTCAGACCGGCGGTGGGCAGAATGGCCAGGTTCTCATACAGGCCCTTCTGGCTGGCACGCACGTTGATGTTGGTGGCCCAGTTGGCGTCGTTGACGAACTTCTCGTTCTCGGCGGTGA
>CAZHWK010000005.1:9046-19849 GCA_964536405.1 uncultured Oscillospiraceae bacterium | reverse complement strand
AGTACGGCCCCGGTGTGCTACAATGGGGACCTGGTAACCTGCGGGATGTGTAAAGCCTTTAGTGGGCGGTTTCCGGAGGCGGAGGCCCTGATGCTTGGCCGTGGGCTGATTGCAGACCCGGCATTGGTGAGCAAAGCAAAGGGGGGCGAGGGAGCTGACGTACAGACCTTGCGCCGTTTTCATGATGCCCTGTATGAAGGCCATGCCGAGGCGTTTGAAAGCAAACGAAACGCCATGCTTCGGATGAAGGAAATTTGGTATTTTCACATTCATCTGTTTGAGAATCATGAAAAGTTAAATAAACGTATCCGAAAGGCGAGCGACTGTGAGAGCTATGAAAGTGCGGTGGACGAAGTCTTTCGTACATTGCCTCTGCGTCAAGATACCTTGCCGGGCTGGTGAGAAAGAGGAAGCGATATGAAGTATCAAAGCGTACTTTTAGCCGTTCGGGATATGGAGAAATCAAAAGCGTTCTATTGCGGCCTTCTTGGTCTGGAGATAAGCCATGATTTTGGGGCCAATATCACCCTTTCCAATCAAATCTCCCTTCAAACCCTAGAAACGTGGCGGGACTTTATCCATACCGAAGACATTACCTTTGGGCACCGGGCCGGGGAACTTTATTTTGAGGAAGAGGACTTTGACGCATTTCTTCAGCATCTGGAGTGCATCCCCGGTATTTCCTATGTGCACCCCATGAAGCAGCACCGCTGGGGGCAGCGTGTGGTGCGTATTTACGACCCCGACCAGAACATTGTGGAGATTGGAGAAACGATGGGGGCGGTGGTTCGGCGATTTTTGGCATCCGGCATGACAGTGGAGGAAACGGCAAAGCGGATGGATGTGCCCGTGAGCTTTGTACGCACCCACCAAACAGCGTTATGACCATTCAGCCGGTTGTGCGTGGGAAAAAGCGATACTTAGACCTGCTTCTTCTAGGGGATGAGCAGAAGGATATGATAGACCGCTATCTGGACCGGGGTGAGATGTTTGTCCTGCGGGAGAACGGGGCACAGGCGGTCTGCGTGATTACCGAGGAAGACGCTGGCGTGTTTGAAATCAAGAACCTTGCCGTAATGCCCAAGATGCAGCGGAAAGGCTATGGAAAGAAGCTCATGGAATTTGTGGCAGAGCATTATCGGGGCAGGGGGCATACCTTGTTGGTGGGAACGGGAGAGAGCCCGCTGACCATTCCCTTTTATGAGGCCTGCGGATTTGTGTATTCCCATCGGCTTCCCGGTTTTTTCACGGAACATTATAACCATCCTATTTTCGAGGGAGGGTGCCAGTTGGTCGACATGGTATATCTTCGGCGGGTGCTTTCCCCGGAAGGGGCCGAGGTGCAGGTAAAATTCTGAAATCTGGAGAGGAGAACAAACCATGAAAAATCTGCTCATTGTGGTGGACTATCAAAAGGATTTTGTAGACGGAACGCTTGGCTTCCCTGGGGGTGAGAGGTTGGCCGATCCCATCCGGGCCAAGCTGGAGGCCTACCGAAATGCGGGAGATACGGTGGTCTTTACCTTTGATACCCATGGCCCAGACTATCTGGACACCCAGGAGGGCAAACGCCTGCCGGTGGCCCATTGTATCGAGGGGACGGAGGGCTGGCAGCTCTTTGGGGATTTGAAGGTGCAGGAGGGGGAGAAGGTCTTTTGTAAGGGAGCCTTCGGTTCGGTTCAGCTCTTTGACTATCTTCGGGAAAACCCCTATGAAAGTATCGAGCTGGTAGGTCTGGTGTCCAGTATTTGTGTGATTTCCAATGCCGTTTTGGCTAAGGCTGCCCAGCCGGAGGCCAGGATTGCAGTGGACTCAGCCTGTACCGATGGCTTTGACAAGGAACTGCATAAGGCCGCACTTCAGGTGATGGCCGGCCTTCACATAGATGTGCTATAAGCAGGCAACAACGCAAATCTAAAAAAACCGGAAGGCATCTGCCTTCCGGTTTTTTTATAGGTTGGGCTGGGAGGTTCCGTCATCCAAAAATTCCGTCATGAGATGCCGATAGCGCAGAGGCAGATGACTACGTTGAAGGGTTGGATTGATGCGTCCCTCAATGGAAATGGTCTGATAGAAGGTGCGCCATAAGGTGCGAAAGCGCAACTCTTCCGGCCCAGGTGTTCCAACCTTAAAATCCTCTACGGGAAGGATGGCCCATCGCCCCGGCTTGTGAAAGAGTGCCTGATGATGGGTTCGGTCGTGCAGAACGAAGCATTCGGTATTCAGACGCCCGCAAAAATGGGCCTGCAAAATGGGAAGCACCTGATTTTTGGGCTCAATTTCCCCCACCAAAATGCCATCCTGCTCGGAAAACCGGACAAAGCCGGTATAAAGATGGGCCTCATGCTCCAACTGCCGCACTGCCTCCAGCAGGGGGGCTACCTGTGGGACGGCCAGGGCTGTCATGGCTTTGGGGCCATGACGCAGACCGAAGGTAATAAAGTGGAAAATGGCCATTTCCCTCTCTGACAAAAAGGTGAGAAATCCCCTTTGCACCAGAACTTGGGCCTGGGGGGAGATTTTTTGTGAGAGTGACTTTAAAACCCGCCTGGATTTTTCGGGGTCGGTTGTGACCACTCGCTCTTCCCAAAGGGTGGGGGCATCCTCCATGGTGCGGAAGGCGGCAGGAAATTCCCGATGGAGGTAGGCATCAAATACGCAGGTTAGGAAGCCGTAAAAACTTCCGTCATAGCAATAGCAAACCTCCATCATACAGCCTCCTCAAACAGAGAGAGTTGTTCCGGGGCGGCTTGGGCCAGCATAGGCCGTTCGGCAGCCACAAGGTGGCGCAAAATTCCATCGGGCGAAACACGAAGGCCGTCGGACATCTTGCCGCCGCAGGTGATAAAATACTGGGCACGCTTGAGGACCACCCGCAGGCGCTTGAGGTCCTCGAAGGTAAGGCGTCCCCACTGGCGGGCGGTCAGGATGCGCTGGGCACTTTTGACCCCGATGCCGGGCACCCGGAGCAAGGTTTCATAGTCGGCCCGGCAGACTTCCACTGGGAATTGGTTCAGGTGCCGCAGGGCCCAACTACATTTTGGGTCAACCAGTGGGTTAAAGTCTGGTTCATCCTCTTCCAAAAGCTCCTCGGCGGTAAAGTGGTAGTAGCGCAACAGCCAGTCGGCTTGATAGAGGCGGTGTTCCCGCAAAAGGGGAGGTCTGAAGTCGGTGGGGGCGGGGAGGAGCTTAGAGGTAGAAACCGGCATATAGGCCGAATAAAAAACCCGTTTCAACTGATATTTTTGATATAACCCTTGGGAGAGCAGTAAAATCTGGCGGTCACTTTCCGGGCTGGCCCCGATAATCATCTGGGTGGACTGTCCGGCGGGGGCAAAGGAAGGAGCGTGGCGGGAAAGGGCCAGTTCCTTTTTAGCGTTAGCGGCCTCGTCCCGAATTTGTGCCATGGGGGAAAAGATGTCCTCCTTGGCCTTGTCGGGGGCCAGCAGGGCCAGACTGCTGGAGGAAGGGAGTTCGATATTGACGGAAAGACGGTCGGCCAGCAGACCAAGCCGATGGGTGAGCAGTGGATCAGCCCCTGGGATGGCCTTGGCGTGAATGTATCCTGCGAAACGATGGACGGTTCGGAGCAGGCGCAGGACTTCGATCATCCGCTCCGTGGTGGCATTTGGATTGCCCATCACCGCTGAGGAAAGAAACAGCCCTTCGATATAATTTCTGCGGTAAAAGCCCATGGTAAGTTCTGCAAGTTCATTTGGTGTAAAGGAAGTTCGCCTTACGTCGTTGGAGCGGCGATTCACGCAGTATTGACAGTCATATACGCACACATTGGTCATAAGAACTTTTAGAAGGGTGATGCAGCGGCCGTCAGCGGAAAAGCTGTGGCAGCAACCTGCGGTGGTCGTGTTTCCAATGCGGCCTCGTTGACCTGCCCGGTCCAGCCCGCTGGACGTGCAAGCGGCATCATACTTGGCGGCGTCGGTCAAAATTTCAAGCTTTTCCATCACATCCATGGTATTCCCTCCGAAACGAACGTTTGTACTATAAAATAAGAATAGCACTAACGTTCTAATTTGTCAAGCGAAAGTCCATGGAATATACAGGAAAAAGCCGGACAAAAAACAAAACATGCCGTGTCCAATGACACGGCATGTTTTACTGCTTTCATTATGCTTCCTCCTGCCAGGCTTTGCATACATCAATCCAGCCCAAACTGCCGGAGGCCTGTTCCAGTTCAGCAGGGGAGAGCTCCACGGCACTGGCGGCGGTTCCGGCGGCGGGATAGATCCGCTCAAAGCGCCGCAAAGAAACATCCAGATAGACAGCTACGCCGGGCTGGATGCCAAAGGGGCAAACCCCGCCCACTCCGTGGCCGATGAGGGGCTCTACCTCATCGAAGGGAAGCATCACAGCTTTGGTGTGAAATTGCGCTTTGAATTTAGAATTGTCAATTTTGGCATCCCCGGCGGTAACAAGGAGCAAGGGGCCTTCTGCCAGCCGAAAGGAGAGGGTTTTGGCAATGTGGGCGGGTTTGCACCCAACGGCTTGAGCGGCCAGTTCTACCGTGGCACTGGACTGGTGAAATTCCCGAATGCGGCCCTCCAGGCCGAATTGTGCCAAATGAGTGCGGGCACGGTCGATGGACATGAACATCTCCAACCTTTCGTCTGTCTATTGCTGGCATTATACACCGGAATATGCCCAAAGCCAAGAAAGAAAAAGGCTGCCGGAAAGTATTCCGGCAGCCTAAACGTACCGGTCACCCGATACGGAACATTTGGTCTGCACCTCCGCAGCGCACGATTGCACACCACGGAGGGCAGTGGTTTTAAGAGAGAGAGGAGGGAGTTGGTGTTTTCTGTTCCTGACAATGATTAGGATACCAGATTTCCAAGGAAAGTGATGGACGATTTGCAAACCAAAGGTAAATAAACTATGAACGTAAAACCTGACGGTTTTTTCAGTTGGGGCGAATTTGGTACATGGAACTGAGTACCTGCCAATTTTGGGGGAAGGGGCGCATCATGTTCCAATAGCCTGCTCCGTCCATGCCAAATTCCCGTACCAGATCCAGTTTGGCTTGAATACTCCTGGCGTCCTCAAACCAGACCTCATGTCCGGTTCCGTTCTCATCTGTGTAGCGGAACCAGGGGGATTGGGCATAGCTGTCAAACTGAATTTCGGCCCCATATTTCCATGCAAGCTCCACAGCGTGGGTGTTGGAGATGGAGGTGGCCCTAGTTTCACCCTGTCGGAAGGGCAGGGGCCAGTCATAGCCGTAGTTTGGCATACCCAGCCACAGCTTGTTGGCCGGAATTTCGGTGAGGGCGTATTCCACCACATGGCGTACGTTGGGAAGGGGAGCCACGGCCATGGGGGGACCATAGGTATAGCCCCACTCATAGGTCATGAGCAAGACCCGGTCTACGGCTGCTCCAATGGCCCCGTAGTCGTGCCCCTCATAGAGCAAGCCCTTTTGTGTGGCCGATGTTTTTGGGGCCAGGGCGGCCGTGACCAGATAGCCGTGGGTGGACAAGCGGTCATGAAGCCGCCCCAGAAAGGCGGCATAAGGTCCGGCATCCTGAGGGAAGACAAATTCAAAGTCCACGTCCAAACCGTCATAGCCCTGCTGGGCCATCTTGGCTTCCACAGAGTCAATCAGATTTTCCTGTACTTCCATGTTGTTTAGCACCAGACTGGCCAGTTCGTTGGAAAAACCGCCCTCCTCGGTAAGGGTGGACAGATGCATCATAGGAATGGCCCCTTGGGCACGAGTCAGGGCGACGAGGGCCTGGTCATCTAAATCCACAAGCCCACCGGAAGGTGTGATGCCATAGGTGAAGGGGGTCAGGTAGGTGAGGTAGGGGAGGGTAGCCCGCAGAAGTGTTTTGTCCACAAAGGGATACGCATAGCCATTGACCGTAATGGGGGCTTCCGGCTTTTCACGATAAGACAGAACCAGGGTTTGCCCGGGGTAGATATCCGTGCCACCCTGTAAAATGGGGTTATTTCGCCAGAGCTGACGCAGGCTGAGGCCAGTACGTCGGGCGATTTCAAAGAGGGTATCTCCGGGACGGACGGAGTAGGTGCGCTGGGGAAAGCGAATGACCAGGGTTTGCCCTACCACCAGGCGGTCGGGCTGGACCAAGCCGTTATCTTGCAGGATTTGGGAGATAGGAACATCAAACTGCCGGGCCAGGGCACTGACCGTATCCCCCTGCTTTACCACATAGATTTCCATGGCCTATACCAGCGTGATGAACCGGGAGTCGGCATAGCCCACGGCCCCATCAAAATGTACCAGATACCAGCCCTGCCATTCGTTGAGCACTAACAATCTCGCTCCGTCATAGGCCCGAGCCACCACGGGGGAGGTTCGGTCGGGCTTATAGCGGATATTGAGGTAGCCGAAGGTCACATCGACCACACCCTGCCGGACGGGTCCCGGTTCAAAGAAAGGAATACCGAAAAATTCGGTGAGGGCCAGTGCAATAGCCCTTGCGGCTGGTTCGAGATTATTTTTAATCCAAACGGCATCGTCTGGGTTATCGTGGTAGCCCATTTCAATAAAGACAGAAGGAGCCCGTACCAGCCGCACTTCCCCAATGGTGGTGGTGCCTACAGCCCGTACCAGGTTGGGCAGTGGGTAGATTTCTTTAAAGTTGTCAGCCACCAGGTTGGCGGCCCGGCGACCTTCGGGACTGCCGGGGTAATAATAGACAATGATGCCCCGCTGGGAGCCGTACTGCCCTTCTGGGGCGGCATTGGAGTGTAGGGCGAGATGGAGGTCAAAGTTTCCGGCATTGGAGGCCCGAATGGAGGAGGCCGCCGTCATTTGGGGGGTATTGCGTACATATTGAATTCCTGAGGCCACCAGATAGGGGACCAGGGCGTCGGCCAGGCGGTTCATCCATTCTTCTTCCGTTCCGCCGTTGACATAGTAGTTGCTCTCCTGAGTGGAAGGAGAGAGGTAAATGGTGGGCATGGGCACAACCTCCTTTTTGTCACATTCTATGCCTTTGCTGATGGAGCGGTGCAAAAAGCCGCACCCAAGTGGGTGCGGCTTTAATAGAGGTTGGTTTATTTTAAGTTTTCTTCCAGCGTCTCAAGCTGGTTCCAAAGACTTTGGGGCACCTTATCGCCAAATTGTCCGAAATAGGCCTGAATGTCAGCGGCTTCCTGCTTCCAAAGGGTGCGGTCCACCGTCAAAATGCTTTGTAGGGAATCGGGTGAGATGTCACAGCCCTCCAGGTTCAAATCTTGAGGGCGGGGGATGGGGCCGATGGGGCTTTCCACCGCACCGGCATCTCCGCCGCAGCGGTCCAAAGCCCACTGAAGGACCCGAAGATTATCCCCAAAGCCGGGCCACAGGAACCGCCCGGTTTCATCGGTACGGAACCAGTTGACGTGAAAAATCTTGGGCGGGTTAGAAACTTTTTCTCCCATTTCCAGCCAGTGGGCCCAATAGTCGGCCATGTGATAGCCGCAGAAGGGAAGCATGGCCATGGGGTCCCGGCGGGTGACCCCAACCTTGCCAGCGGCCGCCGCCGTAGTCTCAGAGGCCATGGCGGCTCCGGTAAACACCCCGTGGGCCCAGGAACGGGTTTCATAGACCAGAGGAGCGGTGCGGGCCCTGCGCCCGCCGAAGAGGATGGCCGAAAGGGGAACCCCCTGGTGGGAGTCAAATTCAGGAGATACGCAGGGGCAGTTGTGGGCGGGTGCGGTAAAGCGAGAGTTTGGATGGGCCCCCTTTTCGGTGGCTGTTTTGCCGTTCCACGGGCGGCCCTGCCAGTCCTCTGCGTGTTCGGGTGGATGTTTGTCCATCCCCTCCCACCAGACGGTATTGTCCTCCAGGTTTCGGACTACGTTGGTAAAAATGGTGCCCTTCCGGGTGGTGGCCAGGGCATTTGGATTGGATTTCTGGCTGGTACCGGGGGCCACTCCGAAAAAGCCGTTTTCTGGATTTGTGGCCCATAGACGGCCATCCGGGCCGGGATGAATCCAGGCAATATCGTCCCCCAGACACCAGACCTTCCAGCCCTTATCGGCATACTCCTTGGGAGGGATGAGCATAGCCAAATTGGTTTTGCCGCAAGCCGAGGGAAAAGCCGCCGCCACATAGCGTACCTGCCCGGCGGGGTCCTGAACCCCCAAAATAAGCATATGCTCGGCCATCCAGCCCTCCTCACGGCCCAGGTAGGAGGCCATCCGCAGAGCAAAGCATTTTTTGCCCAACAGCGCATTTCCGCCATAGCCCGAGTTGACCGAGAAAATCAGATTATCCTCGGGGAAGTGGGCGATGTACCGCTCTTCCGGGTCCAGGTTAACCGTACAGTGAATTCCCTTCACATAGTTTGCACCATTCTCAATTGCCTTTCGTACCTCAGGTGAAATTCTGGTCATGATGGCCATGCTGAGAACCACATAGATAGAGTCGGTGACTTCTACGCCATATCGTGCAAAAGGAGAGCCGGGAATGCCCATAGAGTAGGGGAGAACATACATGGTTCGCCCTTTCATAGAACCCTTTGCAATCTGACAAAGTTTCTCATACATGGCCTCCGGCTCGGCCCAGTGGTTGGTGGGACCGGCATCCTCTTCCCGGTGGGGGCACAGATAGGTGCGCTCTTCCACCCGGGCAACATCCATGGGATCAGAGCGGTGAAGGTAACAATCGGGAAGCTTTTCTTGGTTTAGGGCTATGAGTTCGCCAGTGGAGCAAGCCTTGTGGCGCAGCTCTTCCAGCTGGTCGTGAGAGCCGTCTATCCAAACGATGTCGTCTGGAAAAGTTATTTTACTAACTTCTTCTAAGAATTTGTGAATACCTAAGTTTTGACTTAACAATGAAATATCCTCCTTAAGTGAAAAACAAACGCTCTTTTTGTTCCATTATACGGAACAAAAAGAGCGTTTGCAAGTGATTATTCTGAAATGCAACAAAAGTTATTTTTCCTGCAAATTAGGACAATTTATCATAAATAGCGGCTGTAAGACTGGCAAACTCGGGAATACCCAAACGTTCTCCACGCACATCCAAGGGCAGGCCACACTGTTCCAAAATATCCCGAAGTTCATCTTTGCTAAGCTGGGAGCCAAAAGCAGCACTGAGGGCGTTGAGCAGGGTTTTGCGCCGCTGGGCAAAGGCGGCTTTCACCAGCCGGAAAAAGAGTTTCTCATCCCGTATGTCCGCCGGTGGTGTACTGCGGGGGACCAGACGTACCACAGCAGAGGTGACCTTGGGTGCAGGAAGAAAGCATTCGGGCGGCACATCGAAGAGAAGCTGAGGCTGGGTGTGATACTGGCAGTAGAGGGAAAAGGCCCCGTAATCTGAGGTTCCGGGGGCGGCGCAGATGCGCAGGGCTACTTCCCGCTGTATCATAACCGTGATGGCGGAAAACAGTTTGCTGTCGATGAGCTTGGTTAAAACGGGGGTGGTAATGTTGTAGGGAAGGTTGGCGCAGGCCATGGGTCGAAGGCCTTCAAATTCCTCCTGAACCAAGGCATTTAAGTCCAGCTTCAGCACATCCCCGGGGATGACCTTCACCTGGTCAAACTCTGCCAGAGTTTCGGCCAAAATGGGCAGAAGGGAACGGTCCAGTTCCACTGCCGCCACTTTCCCGGCCCGTTGGGCCAGTTCGGTGGTGAGGGGGCCGATACCGGGGCCGATTTCCAGTACACCGCAGGTTTCGTCGGCCCCGGAGGCCTGGGCAATGTCGTAGGGCACCCAGCTTTCAATCAAGAAATTTTGCCCCATGCTCTTGGAAAAATGAAAGCCGTGACGGCCCAGCAGGGCCTTTATCTCGTTCATATTACATAAGTTCAAAGAAACTACCTCACAAAAATCAATACCGGGCAAAATGCCCGGTATTGATTATACCATAGGAGTGCAAGCTTTTATAGAGGGATATTTCAGTTTGCCCTGTTACTTGCTCCAACGCAGAAGCTTTGGGAAAAACTGCTTCATTTGCGCTTTGGCGGCTTCCTCGGTCATGCCGGGATGGCTCTTTGCCATGATGGGGGCGCAAAAGTCAATCATTTGCTCCATAGTCATGTCCCCGGTAAAGGCACCGTCCTTGTAACAGTATGTGCAGTAGTGGGGGCTTGGGGTACTGTCCTGCTCGCTGCCGAGCAGGGTGGGGTCGGTGAGGGGCATCCCGCAGGACTGGCAAAAGTTTTGATTCGTGTGCTGCATATGAAAAACCTCCTGTTGTTTGGATGGCTTCATCATACACCCTGAAACCTGACATCCTGTGTCAGGTTCCGAATAATGTCGCCAAATTTCTTCTGCAAGACTGGCAAGCCGTTCTCGAAGGCTGTCAGGGGAAAGCACCTGAACCTCCGGCCCAAAAGAGAGAAGATAGCTCTCCAACCATCCATCATCGGGCATGGAAACACGGACAATCAGTGTCCCGTCTGGCTGTGTGCTGACGCACTCCTCGAAAAATTCATCGTAGACCCGAAAAGCCAGGCGAGGGGAGAAGCGGAGTACCGCCTGCAAAAGTGGGGGCTGGTAGGCGGCGGTATCCGGGTCAATATCGGGCGGGGGATGGGGGAGGGTAAAATCCTCTTCTGTTGCTTCCAAGGTGAGAATGCGGCTGAGTTTAAAGGTGCGGTAGGCATCTCGTTCCACGCTCCATCCCTGAAGATACCATGCCTGTCCTTTGAAAACAAGCCGTGCAGGCCAAACCTTGCGTCTGGCAGGCTTTTCATAGGCGGAAGCATAGGTAAAGGTCACGGCGGTATGGGATAAAATGGAGGTTTTCAGACATTCAAATTTGTGATTGTCCGCCGTTTCATTGCCCCAGCGGGATAAGTTGACCTGGAGCCAGTCGCACTCCTGAT
>CAZHWK010000005.1:0-9036 GCA_964536405.1 uncultured Oscillospiraceae bacterium | reverse complement strand
GAAAAAGGCCGGATAGCTTGGTCAAGGTTTCGGCACCGTTTCCAAAAAATTCGCTTGGAAAACTGCGCAGGGCCATCATAAGGTGCTGGCGTTCCTGGTCGGTCAGAGCCGCCCGATCTAATACATAGTGTTCCATCAAGGCCACACCGCCGCCCTTGCCTTGGGTGGTATAAATGGGTATCCCGGCGGCCGAAAGGGCATCAATGTCCCGGTAAATGGTTCGCACTGACACCTCAAACCGCCGGGCAAGCTCGGCGGCAGTGGTCTGCCTTTTCTCTAACAGCAGATAGACTATTTCAAATAAACGATTGGCTGACATAGGGGTTCTCCTAAGTGGGCTAGACTGTGCCGTCCGGCCGCAGGCGGGCCATGACGTACTCATCCACATAGGCACCGTTGCGTACGGTGGTCTTACGCTTGAGCCCTTCCTTCTCAAAGCCCAGCCGTTCATACAGACGGATAGCTCCTTCGTTATCGGTAAAAACCTCCAGCTCCACCCGCACCAGCATGAGCCAGTTGTCCGCCAAATCCAGCAAGGTTTGGAGCAGGGCTGTTCCTACCCCCTGGCCCTGGTAGTCCCGGTGTACGTAGATGCCAACGCTGCCAGCATGGCGGGTACGGGGATTTGCATACACTTGAAGTCCAGCAATGCCTAGCACAAGACCATCCTCGGTCACGGCCACAAACTGATGGTCGTTGGGGCCTAGCCCGGACAGAAAAGCCTGGGCTTGCTCCAAACGCACCGAAGGATAGCCCAGGGTATTTTCATACACGCCTGGCATACGACGCAGAGCATAGAGGCCCTCTGCATCCTCGGGGCGGACCGGACGAATGGTGAAAGCGGTCATGCAGAATCAACTCCTTTTTAGGGAGTATAGCATAGCGGCCCTGAAATAGCAAACACCCCCGGCAGGATACTCCTGCCGGGGGTATTATCATAATAAAATTTAATAGGCTACCACAATGCCGCCATCGTTGGCATAGACTGTGCTGATACCGGCGGTTTCCGTGACCAAAACATCCCGGAACCCGGCCTTATTCATCAGGTCCTCCTTCAAAGCGAAGGCCCGCTCCAGGCAGTTACAGTGGGAGATAACGGCAAAAGCCCCTAAACTGCGTCCCTCTTTGATAATCAAATCCACCATCTGGCCCAGGGCCTGCTTCATGCTTAGGGCCTGGCCCCGTTTGCAGATTTCGCCCTCGGGGGTAGCACCCATGAGGAGTTTCAGACGAAGGGTGCCTGTGACGATAGATTGAAGCCGGGACAGACGGCCGTTTTTGCGCAGATTGTCCAGAGATTCCAGAACAAATAAGGTACTCATTTCCGAAATAAAGTGGTCCGCTTCCTTCACCACCTGCCGGAAGGGAAGTCCCTGGGCCGCCAGCTTGGCAATTTCCAGGGCAAGGCGGACTTCTCCGGCTGTGGCCGAGCAGGAATTAAAAATGTGGATGCGGGCATCGGGATATTCCTCGGTCCAGATGTCCTTGGCCCGAACCGCCACATTGTGGGAGCCCGAGAGCAGGGCGGACAGGGTAATTACATACACATCGTCGCTCCCATCCCCGAAAGCGTCCAGATACTCGGCAGGGGAGGGGCAGGCTGTTTTCGGGGCCGTGGGACACTGCTTCATGGTCCAAAGCAAATCAGCCTGGTCCAGGGTTTCGTCGTCCCGGAAGAGCTTACCCCCCACGTCGATGGTCAAAGGAACCCGGATATAAGTGGGGTCGTGAGCCATGGAGGTGGTTAGGTCACAGCAGCTATCCACAACAATTCTATAAGACATAATAGAGCTCCTAATGTAATATTGATAATTACATTATATCAGTGTAATGGGAAAAGTCAATGAAAATCGGTTTCCTCGGCGGCCAACTCCTGGAGCAGCTTCTGATCCGCTTTGGAGGAAAGGTCCAGTTTTTCGTACATATCGGGCCGCCGCCGCCAGGTGCGCAAGATGGATTGCTTGCGCCGCCACTTCTGCACGTTGGCGTGATGGCCGGAGAGCAAAATGGAGGGGACAGCCTTGTCGTGCCAGATTTCGGGGCGGGAATACTGGGGATATTCCAGAAGCCCGTTCCAATGGCTTTCATCCTGGAAACACTCAGGGTCAGGGAGTACACCTGGCACCAGCCGTGCCACCGCATCGGCCACCACCATGGCGGCCAGCTCGCCCCCGGTGAGGACAAAGTCCCCCAGGGAGATTTCCTCGTCCACAAATTCCTCAATAAAACGCTCGTCAATGCCCTCATAGTGACCGCAGACCAAAATGAGGTGTTCGTGCTGGGTGGAAAGCCGCTTGGCATCGGCCTGCACGAAGGTCTTTCCGGCAGGGGTAAGGAAGATGGTGTGGCCGGGGCCGTAGGTGTCCACAATATGCTTCCAGCATTGGTAGAGGGGGTCGGCCTGCATGACCGCCCCACGGCCGCCGCCATAGGGGTAATCGTCCACCTGCTTTTGTTTATTGAGGGTATAATCCCTGATTTGATGGGCCTCAATGCGGATGTAGTCCCGCTCCTGGGCACGGCCCAGGATGGACTCATTCATCATATCGCCCACAGTCTCGTCAAAGAGGGTCATAATGTCAATGCGGTACATTACATTCCCTCCAACAGGCGTACCCGCATAAAGCCGGCATCCGGATTGGTCTCTATAATGAATTCTTCCACGGCGGGGACGAGATATTCCCGCTTGCCCTTGACAACATAAACCTGGTTAGCCGGTGGGGTAAGAATATCGGATAAAGTACCCAGAACTTCCCCGCTGTCGGCATCCCGAACCTCAAGGCCAATCAGGTCGGCCAGAAAATAACGGCCCTCGGGCAGCTTTACGTCGGCTCGAGCCAGATAGATGGTCTTGCCTTTGAGGAGCATAGCGGCATCCACGCTGTCCACCCCTTCCAGGGTAGCCAGCACGCAGTTTTTATGCACCCGGGCAGAACGGACCTTGACGGGTCTGCCATCCATATAAATAGTGCTGAAGTCCAGCAAAAATTCCGCTGAGTCAGCCCAGGGCATAATTTTGACTTCGCCCTGAATGCCGTGGGTGTTGACCACCTGTCCGGCTTCAATATACGCTTCTTTCATATCAAAAACCTCCCATAGGAGCGAAATATAGTGAAATGGCGCAGGAAATTGTTTCCTGCGCCACTGCTTGCTTAGTCGACGATTTCGACCGAGACACGAGTTCCCTGACGCTGGGCCACCGAACGCATCAGCGCCCGGATTTCCTTGGCAATACGGCCTTGACGGCCAATTACCTTACCCATGTCTTCGGGGGCCACTTTAAGCTCCAGCACGGTCTCGCTGTCGCCCTGGACCTGGCTGACCGAGACAAGCTCGGGATGCTCCACCAGGTTTTGGGCGATGTAAGTGAGCAATTCTTTCATTGCCGCTCCCCCTTAAATCGCGTTGGCTTTCTTCAGCAGAGCCTTCACGGTCTCAGTGGGCTGAGCACCGGTCTTAATCCAAGCCTGGGCACGCTCGGCGTCCACCTTGATTTCGGCGGGCTCGACCAGGGGATTGTAGGTGCCAATCTCCTCGATAAAACGGCCATCACGGGGATAGCGGGAGTCAGCCACCACGATACGATAGAAAGGAGCCTTCTTGGCGCCCATACGACGCAGTCTGATCTTAACCATGTTATATTCACCTCCATATGAATTTACAGTTTAAATATGGAAACGTCCTAGGACGGTTGCCAACTTGGATTTAGAAGGGAAGCCCCTTCATTTTGCCGAACAATCCGCCCATGCGCTTGGCTTTCTTGCCCATGGAGGACATCTGGCGGGTCATTTGCTGCATCATGGTAAACTGCTTGAGCAGGCGGTTCACATCCACCACCTGGGTGCCGCTTCCGGCGGCAATCCGCTTTTTCCGGCTACTGTTGAGAACATCGGGATTTTCACGCTCGTAAGGGGTCATGGCCTGGATAATGGCCTCGGTTCGGGCCAGGGCCTTGTTGTCCATGGTGGCACCCTCCAAAGCGGAGGCATCCACACCGGGGAGCATCCCGGCAATGTCGGACAGGGAACCCATGCCCTTGAGTTGAATGAGCTGGTCGTAGTAGTCGGACAGGGTAAACTTATTGGTACGCAACTTCTCCTGAAGCTCCAGTGCCTTCTTTTCGTCAAAGTTCTGCTGAGCCTTTTCAATCAGAGACAGAACATCGCCCATGCCCAGAATGCGGGAGGCCATACGGTCGGGGTGGAAAACCTCAATTTGGTCCAGCTTTTCACCAATGCCGGCAAACTTGATGGGCTTGCCGGTAACCGCCTTAATAGAGAGGGCGGCACCCCCTCGGGCATCGCCGTCCAGCTTGGTGAGCATCACACCGGTAAGGTCCAAGGCCTCGTCAAAGTTCTTGGCCGCATTGACAGCATCCTGGCCAATCATGGCATCCACAACCAGAAGAATTTCCTTCGGGTTGACGGCGGCCTTGATATTTTGAAGCTCTTCCATCAGGGTTTCGTCCACATGGAGCCGACCGGCGGTGTCCAGGAACACCAGGTCGTTTCCGTGCTTTTTGGCATGTTCCACGGCGGCCTTGGCAATGTCCACCGGGTTGGCCTGCCCCATCTGAAAAACGGGAATGTCCAGTTGCTTTCCCACAACCTCCAACTGCTGGATGGCGGCGGGACGATATACGTCACAGGCGGCCAGCAGGGGCCGTTTGCCGTTTTGTTTTTTTAAAAGTCCGGCCAGCTTGGCCCCATTTGTGGTCTTACCGGCACCCTGCAGGCCAACCAGCATGACCACGGTAGGGGGGGCGGAGGAATATTCCAGCTTGGCATCCCCACCGCCCATAAGGCCGGTCAGTTCTTCGTTGACGATTTTGACAATCATCTGAGCAGGGGTAAGGCTTTCCAGTACGTCACTGCCTACGGCCCGCTCTGACACCTTGGCTACAAAGTCCTTGACCACCTTATAGCTTACGTCGGCTTCCAGAAGGGCCATGCGGATTTCCTTCATGGCCTCCTTGACATCGGCCTCGCTCAGACGGCCTTTGCCACGCAGCTTTTTAAAGGCGGCATTCAGTTTTTCGGTCAATCCCTCAAATGCCATCGGTTACTCCTTGAGTGCTTCCGCTTCGGTTTTAATCTTCTGTGCCAGTTCGTTTAAGGCCGGGTCGGGGAAGGTGGACACGGCGTTGAGCTTTAAAATCTCATCTGCGGCATTGCAGATGGCCTGCACATGACCCTGCATAGCCCGGAACCGCTTGATGATGCCGGTCTTTTCCTCCAGCTCGGTCATGATGCCCTCGGCCCGGACGATTACATCCCGAACCCCCTGGCGGGTAATGCCGTAATTTTCCGAAATCTCAGCCAGAGAGAGGTCTTCATTATAATAGAGGTCGTAGAATTCCTTCTGCCGGTCGGTCAGCACGTCGCCGTAGAAGTCATACAGCATTGTCATGCGAAATGCCTGATTTTTCATCCGAACCCCTCCGTTTTACGTCGTCATGTAAAGTTGAATAGCTTTACAACAAGGGGTATGATACTATATTTTGTGCCTTTTGTCAAGAGAAAATCAAGCGGCTGAGAAAGTTTACAAATCCAGGGTATGAAAGGGAGGAAAAACGTAGTATAATATTGAATACTTTAGTGAAAGCGAAAGGAAGTCCGCCCATGACCAATATGAAACGACTGGAACTGGCCCCCGGCGTCTTTTTGACTGCGGTTCAGACCGGTAAATTTAAAAGTGCGGCGTTGTCCGTATCCTTGCTGACCCCTCTGCGGGAGGAAACTGCCGCCATCAATGCGCTGGTGCCCTATGTGCTTCGCCGTGGAACCCAAGCCCTGCCCGATATGGAGGCTATTTCAGCCGCATTGGACAACCTCTATGGCGGCACATTGGAGCCTGTGGTTCGTAAAAAAGGGGAAACCCAGTGCCTGGGCTTTGTGTGCAGTGTGCTGGACGATGCCTATACCCTGGAAGGGGAAGCTGTTTTGGAGCCAGCCGCCGCTCTGCTTGGGGAACTGCTTTTGCGGCCTTACACCAGAAACGGGGGCTTTTGCGAGGACTATGTAGCGGGAGAGAAGGCCAATCTGATCGACCGCATCCGGGCCCAAATCAACGAAAAGCGGCAGTACTCGGTTCAGCGTTTGAGTCAGCTTATGTGTCAAGGGGAAGCCTATGGGGTGGACCGCTACGGCAGGGAAGAGGATGTGGCCGCCGTTACCCCCAAAAGTCTGTGGGAGGCCTATGAAGCCCTGCTGAAGAATGCCCGGATTGAGCTTTACTACTGCGGCTCGGCCGCTCCGGAACGGGTGGAAGCCGCTCTGCGGAAGGCCCTGTCCGCCCTGCCTGAAAATTCTAACCGGGCCGAGCTGACCTGTGAAGTCAAGGCCGCCCCGGAGGGGGAACCCCGGGTGGAGGAAGAGGCTATGGACGTGGCCCAGGGCAAACTGGCCATGGGCTTCCGTACCGGGGGTATCTCGGTGTGGGAAAAGGAGTTTCCTGCCTTGCTGGCCTTTAACGCTGTCTTTGGGGGCACCACCACATCCAAGCTGTTCATGAATGTGCGGGAAAAACTTTCCCTCTGTTATTTTGCCAGCTCCATGTTGGAAAAAATGAAGGGGGTTATGCTGGTTTCCTCGGGCATTGAGTTTGATAAATACCAGCAGGCCAAGGATGAAATTCTGGCCCAGTTGGAGGCCTGCCGCAAGGGGGATATGGAGGACTGGGAACTGACCGGAGCTCTGCGCAGCATCGTCAGTGCCCTCACCACAACCTTGGACAGCCAGGGTCGCTTGGAGGATTTCTGGCTGGGGCAGGCCGTGGCCGGCATAACCGAAACCCCGGAGCAACTGTGCGCCCGAGTGGAAACCGTCACCAAAGAGGATGTGGTGGCCGTGGCAAACCGTGTGAAATTGGACACCATTTATTTCCTGAAAGGGTTGGAGGGCTGACATGAAGAAACAGACCTTTGAAAAACTGGGGGAAACCCTTTATACCGAAGTGCTGGACAACGGACTGACCGTCTATGTTGTTCCCAAGCCGGATTTTGGCAAGAGCTATGCTTTTTTTGCCACCCGCTACGGCGGAATGGATACCAAATTCCAGTTAGAAGGCCAGTGGCACGATACCCCTGCCGGGATTGCTCACTTCCTGGAGCATAAAATGTTTGACACCGAGGATGGAAATGCCCTTCAAGACCTGGCCGCCAATGGGGCCAGCCCCAATGCCTTTACCTCCAACGCTATCACGGGCTATTACTTTGAAAGTACCGAAAAATTTGAGGAAAACCTCAGAATTTTGCTGTCCTTTGTTTCGGTGCCTTACTTTACAAAAGAGAGCGTGGACAAGGAGCAGGGTATCATCGGCCAGGAAATCCGCATGATTGAGGATGACCCGGAGTGGCGGGTCTATATGGCCTTGGTGGAGGGACTATACCACCATCACCCGGTTCGTACCTCGGTGGCCGGTACGGTGGAGTCCATCAGCCATATCACCCATGAAACCCTCTATGCCTGCCATAAGGCCTTTTATGACCCTGCCAATATGGTGCTGACTGTGGCTGGTAATGTGGACCCCGAGCGGGTCTGTGCCATTGCCCGTGAGATTTTGCCCCAACAGGGAGGCCGTGCCATTCCACGCAATTACGGGGATGCCGAGCCAGAAACGGCGTACACCTCAGAGCAGACCTTGCAGATGGAGGTTGCTACCCCCATTTTTTATCTGGGCTATAAAGTTACCCCACAGCCCGACGGGCGGGAGCGGTATCGCCAGTCCCTGCTGGGCGACCTGGCCTGCGAAGCCGTTCTTGGGTCCTCCAGTCCCCTGTATGCCAAACTCTATGCCGAGGGCCTGATTAACAAGAGCTTCAGTGCCGCCTATGAGGATGAGCCGGGTGCCGCCTTCGTGATGGCAGGGGGGGAGAGCCGGGACCCCAAGGCTGTCCGTGCAGCTGTCCAGGACGAGGTTGAGCGCATCGTCCGGGAAGGCGTGGATGCCGCCCTGTGGGAGCGGCTGAAAAAGGCCGCCTACGGCAGTGAGGTTCGGGGACTTAACTCTTTTGAAAAAATCTGCGTCGAGTTGGCCCAGAGCTACTTTGCCGGGGAAGATTTCTTCTCCTTCCCAGAGGAGTATGCCGCTATTACCAAGGAGGATGTTGAGGCATTTATCCGCCTGAATATGATGTCTGACCGCTCAACACTGGCCGTGGTGGAGCCTAAGGAGGGGCAAAAATGAGAGAATTGACCTTTCCCGGCCTGGGCTGGAGCTTTGAACTCAGCCGGGTGGCCTTCACAATTTTTGGGCATCCCATCTATTGGTATGGCATTATCATTGCATGTGGATTTTTAGTTGCTGTGCTGTTTTGCAGCCGTCAGGCCCCAAAATTCGGGATTAAGTCCGATGATATTTTGGATTTGCTCCTCTTTGCTGTTCCCCTGTGTATCATTGGGGCCAGGGCCTATTATGTTATCTTCTACCTGGACCTCTACCGCCGGGCGGATGGCACGCTGGATTTTGCCAGTATGATACGCATCTGGGATGGGGGCCTTGCCATCTATGGTGCCGTTATTGTGGCCGCCATTGTCCTTCTTATTTTCTGCAAGGTGCGGAACATGAGTTTTTTGGCGTTTGCGGACTTGGGTGTTTTTGGCCTGTTTATCGGCCAAATTGTGGGCCGCTGGGGCAACTTCATGAACATTGAAGCCTACGGCGGCGTGACTGACTTACCTTGGCGCATGGGCGGAGAAACCATTGCTAACGAGCTTTGGGCGCAGGGCCTGCTGGAAGGTCAGCAGGCCTACCAGGCCCTTTTGGATGGCTCATTGGGGGTCCATCCAACCTTTTTTTACGAGAGCTTTTGGAACTTGATCGGTCTTGTACTTTTAATTGTTATCTTGAAGAAAGGGCGGAAGTTTGACGGCCAGACTTTCCTTACTTACGTCATCTGGTATGGTCTTGGCCGGGGCTTTATTGAAGGCCTGCGAACCGACAGCCTGTACTTCTTCAGTACCGGTCTGCGTGTCAGTCAGGTGCTGGCCTTTGGTTCCTGCATCGTGGCGGCAGCCTTCTATGTTTATCTGCGGA
>CAZHWK010000004.1:0-20877 GCA_964536405.1 uncultured Oscillospiraceae bacterium | reverse complement strand
TACAGCAGGAACTTTTCGGTCAGGGTGGTCTTACCGGCGTCTGGGTGGGAGATGATGGCAAAGGTTCTCCGCCGGGAAATTTCTTTTTCGTATTTTGACAAGGAAAATCCCTCCAAATTCATAGTATAGTAGGATAAAAGAGTATGTTACATCGGAATTCCCCTTTAACTATGGCATAGTATCCATTATTATACTGTATTTTGCCTGTATTGTAAACGAAAAACCCTTGCCCGGCGGGAAAAACAAGCCGCCAGCCTTCCCTTTTGCACCCGCAGGCACGGTGGTGGGCTCTTTGCCCCCACAGAACCGGCCCAAATCCCCTTCTTCGAAAAAAATTCGTAAATGTGGTTGACATTTTTTTAAAAATTCGATATGATACCCCAGAAGTTAGTTTTTACTAACTTCTTTTTTGCTCGCAGGTTAGTAAATGCTAACTTCTGGATAGGGCTTCGAAAAAAGCAAAGGGGACTCTTATTTTTATGATGATTAACAAGCGACTGATTGGTGCCATACCGGAAAGCAAGCCCTATATGGCCGGCAACGTGCTGTTCCAGTGGCTGTCACTGCTGGCCAATATCGGCATGATTTTATCTGTGACCCATTTGATGCAAAGACTGTACGAAAAGACGGCCGATGTGGTCCTGCTGGGGAAAACCGCCTTTGTTTTCCTTCTTTGCATGGCCATACGGTTTATCTGTGCCAAGGTGGCCGCCAAGATGGGATACCTCTCCTCCCACAAGGTCAAACGCACCTTACGGCGGCTTATCTATGAAAAGTTGCTACGGCTTGGACTTGGGTATCAGCAGGCGGTTTCCACCGCCGAGGTGGTGCAGGTGGCCGTGGAGGGGGTAGACCAGCTGGAAACCTACTTTGGGGCCTATCTGCCCCAGCTGTTTTACAGCCTGCTGGCCCCTCTGACCCTGTTCGCCATACTTTGCTTCATCCATGTGCCGGCGGCTGTGGTTCTGCTGCTCTGCGTACCCCTGATTCCGGTCACCATTGCAGGGGTGCAGACCTTTGCCAAGAAGCTGCTGGCCAAGTACTGGGGCGAGTACACCACCCTGGGTGACACCTTTTTGGAAAATCTGCAAGGGCTTACCACCCTGAAAATTTACAAGGCTGACGCCTTCAAGCACCGGCAGATGAACACCCAGGCCGAACGGTTTCGCACCATTACCATGAAGGTGCTGACCATGCAGCTCAACTCCATCGCCCTGATGGATGCCCTGGCCTATGGGGGGGCGGCCCTTGGGGTCATTCTGGCCATGATGGGCCTGAGCAGCGGAGCGGTCAGCCTGGGCGGCGCCCTTGCCATCATCCTGCTGTCGGCCGATTTTTACATTCCCATGCGCCTTTTGGGCAGTTTTTTCCACATTGCCATGAATGGCATGGCGGCCAGCGATAAAATTTTTCGCCTGCTGGACACCCCGGAGCCCACGGCCCGTGGTACCAAAGGCTTTCCCGAGAACAGCCTGACCGTTTGCAGCAACCTGCGGTTTTCCTATGAGCCGAACCGGGAAATCCTACACGGAATTGACCTCACCCTCCGCCCGGGGCAATTGACCGCTATTGTGGGGCAATCCGGATGCGGAAAGTCCACCCTGGCCTCCATTTTGATGGGGCGCAGCGGCCCCTATACAGGCCGTGTTACGGTGGGGGGTACGGACGTAACCGAACTTTCCGAGCAAAGCCTGATGCAGGGTATCACCTATGTGGGCTTTGAAAGCTATCTGTTCAAAGGCACTGTGGGGGACAATCTGCGCCTGGCCCGGCCCCAGGCATCCGACCAGGAGCTGTGGGCCGTGCTGGAACAGGTCAATCTGGCGGAATTTTTGCGCAGTGAACAGGGGCTTGACACTGTTCTGGCCGAAAAAGGCAGCAACTTTTCCGGCGGTCAGCGGCAGCGGCTTGCCCTGGCCCGGGCCATCCTGCACGACAGCCCCATATACATCTTTGATGAAGCCACATCCAACATTGATGTGGAAAGCGAACAGGATCTGATGGGCCAAATTTATGGCCTGGCCAAGCATAAGACGGTGCTTCTGATCACCCACCGGCTGGCCAACGCACAGCCTGCCGACCACATTTATGTCATGGACAGCGGCACCGTACAGGAGGAGGGGTCCCACCCCCAACTGCTGGAAGCAGGCGGCCGATACGCCCAGCTTTGGAACACTCAGCAACAGCTGGAGCAGGTGAACCGGGAGGTAGAACAATGAAAAAACGAAGCAATCTTGGGGTCTGCCTTTCCCTGCTGAAGCTGGTGGCTCCCCTCAGCGGCTACATGCTGCTGGCCGTTACCCTGGGCATACTGGGCCATCTGGCCGCCGTGATGATACCGGTTCTGGGCGGTATGGCCCTGCTGGACATTTTGGGTATCAGCGTCCATCTGGGGGCCATGGCCGTGGCGGGAACGGTGTTGGTCCTCGCCCTGCTGCGGGGGGTCTTTCGCTATGGGGAGCAATACTGCAATCATTTTATTGCCTTTCGCCTGCTGGCCCTCATTCGGGACAAGGTCTTTACCGCCCTGCGCCGCCTGTGCCCCGCCAAGCTGGACGGGCGGGACAAGGGAAATTTGATTTCCCTCATCACCTCTGACATTGAGCTGCTGGAGGTTTTTTATGCCCACACCATCTCCCCCATTGCCATTGCGTTGCTGATGGCCCTGTTTATGGGGAAAATCATGTCCCACCTCCACCCCCTTCTGGCCGTGGTTGCCCTGCTGGCCTATGCCACGGTGGGAGGACTCATTCCCCTGTTCATCTCCAAACTCAGCGGCCGGGACGGACAGCAATTCCGCACCCAGTCGGGGGACTTGAGCAGCTTTGTGCTGGACAGTCTGCGGGGGCTGTCCGAAACCCTGCAATTCGGCGGGGGACACCGCCGTTTGGAGGAGATGGAGGAGCGGACCGCCCGGCTTTCCGAAACAGAGCGCACCATGAAAGACCGCCGGGGCACCAATTCCGCCATTACCCAGACCGCTATTTTACTCTTTGACCTTCTCATGCTGGTGGCCGCCACCCTGCTTTATCTCCAGGGCACCATCAGCTTTGCCGCCGCTCTGCTGGCGGTGATTTGCCTGATGAGCTCCTTCGGCCCCTTTGTTTCCCTGGCCGATTTGGGCAGCGGCCTGCAAAACACCTTTGCCGCCGGGGGACGGGTGCTGGACCTGCTGGAAGAGACTCCGGCCACCCGGGACGTGGTGGAAAAAACCGACTGTACCTTCACCGGGGCCGAGGCCAGACACGTCAGCTTTTCCTACGGAGCCGAACAAATTTTGGAGGACGTTTGCGCCCGGTTCCCCGCCGGTAAGGTCATCGGCATCATCGGAAAAAGCGGCAGTGGCAAATCCACCCTGCTCAAGCTGCTCATGCGCTTTTGGCTGTCTGAGCGGGGGGAGATTTCCATTTCCGGACGCAGCATCAACGACATCAACACTGACAATCTGCGGGATATGGAGGGTTTTGTCACCCAGGAAACCCACCTCTTTCACGATTCCATTGCCAACAATCTGCGTATCGCCAAGCAGGACGCCACCCAGGAAGAGCTGGAACTTGCCTGCAAAAAGGCATCGGTACACGACTTCATTTTGAAGCTGCCCAAGGGGTATGACACCCCCGTTGGGGAGCTGGGCGGCACCCTTTCGGGCGGGGAGCGTCAGCGCATTGGACTTGCCCGAGCCTTCTTGCATGACGCCCCCTTCCTGCTTCTGGATGAACCGACCAGCAATCTGGACAGCCTGAACGAAGCCATCATTCTTACCTCCATTCACCGCCAGCGGGAGAGCAAAACCGTTGTGCTGGTATCCCACCGGGCCTCCACCTTGCAGTTGGCCGATTTGATATACAGCGTTGAGCATGGAAGGATGAGCTGATGAAGGGCCTGACCAAGCGGGAGAAGGAAAAGCTGCTGCTGGGCCAGATGATTGCCCTGTATTGCCGCAAACAGCACCGCACCAAAGAGGGCCTTTGCCCCCAGTGCGCCGCCCTGGACGCTTACGCCAGACAGCGAAGCGACCGCTGCCCGTTCATGGAGAATAAGACCTTTTGCTCCAATTGCAGGGTACACTGCTATGAACCTCACATGCGGGAAAAAATCCGCAAGGTGATGCGCTTTTCCAGCCCCAGAATGCTCCTTGTCCACCCCATCCCGGCCATACGTCACGCCATAGAAACCTTGAAAGAAAAACAGATGCGGGAGGAACCGTCATGAAGCTAAAAAAAGCCATATATATTGCCTTAGGCTGTATCGGAGTTGCCCTGGGGGCAGTGGGGGCCGCCCTCCCCCTGGTCCCCGCCTTTCCCTTTTTGATGCTGGCCGCCTATTGCTTTGGAAAAAGCTCGGAGCGGCTGCACCGATGGTTTGTCGGCACCAAGCTGTACAAAAACAATCTGGAGTCCCTGGTACAGGGCAAAGGTATGCTGTGGGGTGCCAAAGTCCGCATTATGCTTCTTGTGACAGCCACTATGGCGGTTGGGTTTTTGATGATGAGCCGTGTCCCCGTGGGACGCATTGTGCTTTTCCTGGTTTGGGTATTTCATTTGCTCTATTTTATTTTCGGAGTGAAAACCATTCCTGCCAAGCCCGCCGATGAGCCAAATGCCGGATAAGCCGTTCCTTCGCCCCCCTCCCAGGAGGGGGCGATTTTTTATGGCCAGAGCTTCCCCCCTGCATACAGGGCAACCGGTATGCTACATGTATCATAAAAGTCCCTATGGAAGGGCTTCCTTAACTGGTAGCACGGTGTTGCGATTTTCCCGTTCTGGAGCAGTATATGGGACAATACTTAACGATACAGACACCAGTTCCAGAACCTGAATACGAACTGGAACAATTTTAATAGCCGCAATTACGCAAAGATCCAGGGAGCACACAGCCTGTTTTATCTTCGGAAACTTGGCTGGGTGTATCTGGGAATTTAGTCCCAGCAATATATTAACGCTTGCAGCGAACTGAAAAAATTGATACACTTCAATCAAATCTTGGCTCCGGCAGTGCGTAAAAATATCCTGGCATTGTTGGTGGTGCACTCACAGATATGCTTTATCATGGTGAGCCGGAAAACGACAGCGGTTACAAATACCGTTGGTGCCTTCCTCTACCTACCCGATGCTATCTTCAAAAGGAAGAGGTTCTGCTCCAAGGGAACACAGTAATTGCAGCCCCTTGGAGCATGAAAAAGCTAATTTTGCATCAAGGCATAATAAGGAGCAGAGGTTTCTGCGCCAGGAAGGGTATTATACTGCTCACGATTTTAAGGATCTGAACCTGATTGTCCTCACCAATGGGCTGCATCATTCGGCGGTGGCTTCATTGATGGACGGCGGAAGTGCTGAAGCAGACGTGTACTTTTTGAACCCTGCCTTTTCGACCCTTTCCACAAATAGCCGAAACTGAATGGATAGCGTAGAGCAAAGCACGTGGCCGGTCAAGGATATGCGCTTTGCGCTTCTGTATCGGTTGGTGCAGCTAAAGCATACACTGAAATAGCGTGAGATGAAAGGCGTGTTGCAGAACAACAATTCTGTAACACGCCTATTTTTATTTGAATAAGGAAAATGGGGAAGGGAACCTTTCACGAGTTTTACAATAGTTTTACGTCTGGCTGCTTTCTGCCATTGAGCACTTTTTGTTATACTGCTTACGGTTCTATTGACGTGATGACAAACAAAGGAGAAAAATGAATGAAGGCAACCAAGCGTCCTATCACTTTTTTGATGGCTGTTGCAATGACCCTTTCCGCAACAGCCTGCAGCAGCGGTCATTCGCCTGCACCCAACGGTGGAACAACTTCGACACCGACCGGATCCCCCCCCTCCGCTACATCGACAATGACGCAGTTCAATATGGCACTGTCTGTGGACCCTGACGGCTTGGATCCTCAACGCACCACTGCGGCCAGTACCTTTCAGATTACAAACAATATTTACGACACGCTCCTGCGGGTCAATGCCGATGGCTCTCTGAGAGAGGGGCTGGCGGAGAGATGGGAGGTTTCGGATGATGGCATGGTGATTACCTTCCATCTCCGCTCGGGGGTCAAGTTTCACAATGGAAAGGATTGTGATGCCGCAGCCGTGGTTTCCTCCTTTGAGCGTCTAAAAAGCCCAGCAAGTCCTCGTGCAGCCGATTACGACAACTTTACTGTGACCGCTGAGGGGACGGATACCGTGATGGTGACGTTGCAGACTCTGGATGTAGCTGCCCTCTCCAGCTTTGCCTATCCCTGGGCTGCCATTGTTGAGACAGAGGCGGGGGACACGCTGAAAAATCGGCCTGTGGGAACCGGCCCTTACCGTTTGAAGGAGTGGATTCCGCAGCAGACCCTTACGCTGGAGAAAAACCCGGACTACTATGAGAATGCCAACTTGGATCTGATACATTTTAAAATGATGCCGGATGCCACCGCACAAATATCGGCTCTGCGCAACGGGGAGCTTGATATTATAGCAGTTGGCGGAGACCAGGTGGCGGCCTTTGAAGGAGATTCCAGGTTTCAAGTGATTGCAAGTCCCTCAAATGGGCTACAGCTCATGGCTATGAATTTGGACCATCCGGCACTTTCCGACCCTCTCGTTCGTCAGGCCATCAACTATGCTATAGATAAACAGGCCCTGATTGATACGGTCTGGTGGGGCTATGGGCAAAAGATTGGATCCCACTATCCAACCATGCTGAAAGAGTATGTGGACCTTAACGACAGCTATCCTTACAATCCCGAACGGGCAAAGTCCCTGCTGGAGGAAGCCGGTTACGGAGACGGCCTGACATTGGAAATGTACCTGCCCAAAAGCTATCCCGCCTATGTCAGTGCCGGGCAGGTCATTGCGGACGCACTGAAGGCCGTGGGTATTACCTGTAATATTACGATTGTGGAGTGGGCCACCTGGCTTTCCGACGTGTATGCCGGACGAAACTATGATTTGACTGTGGTGGGACATACCGGCCGCTTGGATCCCTATGTCCTCCTGGCTCGGTATCAATCCGACAGCATTGAAAACTATTTTAATTACGCCAATGAGGAGGTAGACCGGCTGCTCTCTGCGTACAAAATGGAAACAGACGAATCGGCACGCACGAAAATCATTCAGCAGGTGCAGAGCATTCTGGCCAAGGAAGTACCTGCCTACTATATTCAGGCTCCAATCAGCACCTATATTGCAAGCAGTGCTGTAACCGGATTTACGACCTACCCCATTGACATTTATGAACTAAAGGATGTTTCCGTTTCCAGGTAAGCGATGTTCGGCAAGGCCCCCGCCGGTATTTGCCCGGTGGGGGCCTTCTCTCATATCAAAAAAGGAGCTTAACGGTATGCTTAAAACCCTGCTAAAACGGTTGTCAAGTGCTGTGGTGGTGCTGTTTGTGGTATCCATCATAACCTTTGTCGTCATGATGTGCATCCCTGGGGATTCGGCTCAGTTGATTCTGGGTGTAGAGGCCACACCGGAAAAGGTGGAGGTCCTTCGGGAGGCCATGGGCCTGAATCTGCCATGGTATACTCAGTATTTGAATTGGATTGGAGGTATTCTTTCAGGTCAGTGGGGAACCTCCTATCTCTATGGGGAAGACGTATGGACCTTAATTTCCCAGCGGCTTCCAGTTACGTTTGCAGTTGCGCTGCTGGCGATGCTACTGTCCCTAGCAGGTGCCTCCGTACTGGGCATATGGGCCGCATTAAAAAAGGGATCCTGGATGGATGCTCTTTCCCGAACCATTATGCAGCTGGGAGCTGCATTGCCGTCCTTTTGGCTGGCGATTCTCTTTATGTTAATTTTTTCGGCAGGACTGGGCTGGTTTCCGGTGACTGGATATGTAGGACTGGGAGAAGGCGTAATCCCCTTCCTCAAGAGCATCGTGTTGCCGTCGGTTGTGCTTGCAATCGGTGAGCTGGGCATCCTCATTCGCATCATTCGCTCCTCCATGCTCAGCGCACTCAACCAGGATTTTATGCTCAGTGCAGAGGTGAAGGGACTTCCCCGCAGGGAGGCTATTGTACGCTATGCCTTGCGTGCAGCCGTAATTGCACCAATTACAATCTCGGGAATGCAGCTTGCCAAATTACTGGGCGGAACAGTCATTGTGGAGACTATTTTTGCCTTGCCCGGTCTTGGCCGGCTGATGCTGACGGCGGTTGAGCAGCGGGATTTGATTCTGCTCCAAGGAATCGTGCTTTTTATCACTGCAATGGTCGTGCTGGTGTCCCTGCTCACCGACTGCCTGGTGATGGCAGTGAACCCTGCCATTCGAGCGGGAGAGGGGGCGGTCAAGACATGAAAAAAGAATACGCAGCGTCTTTTTGGATTGGAAGTGCGTTTGTGGCTGCTATTGCGGCACTCTGTTTGCTGTCTTTTCTCTGGCTGCCTGCAGATCCGGAAAAAATGGACACTGCCAATCGCTTCGCCCTTCCGTGTGCCGCTCATTTGCTTGGTACGGATCAGTTTGGACGGGATGTGCTCAGTCGTATCATGGTGGCATCTCGATGGGCTCTTTTGGTTGGGCTGTGCTCGGTGGCGGCAGGGGCCTTGATGGGAATGATCATCGGTGCACTGGCAGCGATGATGGGTGGAGTTGTCCGTGCCATCACCATGCGCTTTATTGATGCATTGATGTCTTTTCCAGGCATTCTACTGGCCATGATGCTGGTGGTGGTGGTAGGCAAGGGAATTCTGGGCGCAGTGCTGGCCATTGGCATCTTTATGATTCCCAGCTTTTCACGGCTGGTCTACTCCATGGTACTGGAGAACAAGCAGCACCTCTATGTAAAAGCGGCCCAGAGCTACGGTTGTTCCAAGCGGAAAATTGTGTTTTCCCATATCCTGCCGGATATGCTCCCCCGCCTGATTACTCAGTTCAGCTCAAGTATTGGCGGAGCGGTGCTGCTGGAGTCGTCGCTGTCCTTTCTCGGCCTGGGTATTCAACCCCCAACGCCAAGCTGGGGCATGATGCTTAACGAAGCCCGACAGTTTGTGCTCAGTTACCCATACATTGCCCTTCCGCCCGGTCTCATTTTATTGGTGACAGTACTGGGCTTTAATCTTTTGGGAGACGGGCTAAACGATAAGCTGGTGAAAAGGAGTTCACAGCCATGAACAAAGAAATACTTCATATAGAAGGGCTGACCGTGCGAGGTCCCAGCGGTGCGCTGATTCAGGATGTTCATTTGTCCCTGTGGGAAAGGGAATGCATTGGCATTGTGGGAGAGTCCGGTTCCGGCAAGACCATGACAGCGAAAGCGATGCTTCAAATGCTGCCGGCTGGACTGGAGCAGGAGGCCAGGCGGCTGGAGCTTTTAGGGCAAAATCTTCGCCAGCTCCCCCACCGGGAGAGGAGGGCGCTGCTTGGTACACAGATAGGCTTTATACCCCAGAACACGGTAGCCTATCTGCACCCGCTGATTCGAATTAAAAAGCAGTTGACAGATGGGTATCTGACATACCACGCAGAGTCAAGGGCCCAAGCCCTTGCACGGGCGGAAGAGCTTTTAGATCAGGTGGGGATTCGGGACGTGAAGCGAGTGATGGACAGCTATCCCGGGGAGCTGTCCGGTGGTATGCGCCAAAGGGTAAACATCGCCATGGCACTGATGTGCAAGCCAAAGATTATCATTGCTGATGAACCTACCACGGCACTGGACTGTGTGGTTCAGCGTCAGGTGACGGAGCTGCTTCATACCATCCATACCCAGCAGCAGGTGGCTATTATCATGATTTCCCATGACCTGAACTTAATTCGTCGCTATTGCAGCCGCATGGTGGTGATGTATGCAGGACGGGTGGTAGAAACGGGAAAGACGGAGGCTGTGTTCTCCGCCCCGGAACACCCCTATACCAGAGCACTCCTGTCGGTGATTCCCCGTATGGATCAGGACCCCGCCGTCCCGCTCACTGAAATTCCGGGGTATGTACCTGAGTGCGGACGGGATTCCGAGCTGTGCTTGTTCCGTGCACGCTGTGGCCATACATGCCCAAGCTGCAACGGCCCGGTTTCCGATATCGAGCGAGAGGGGCATATCGTCCGTTGCAACAGAGCGTGGGAGGCGTGTTAAACATGTATATTTTAGAGGCCAAGTCAGTTAAAAAAGAGTTTATTTTAAACCGACCATCTCGAGTAGGCAGGCGGCAAGTCTTTCGGGCCGTGGACGGCATGGATATTAAGCTGGAGGCAGGAAAAACCATTGGAGTGGTGGGGGAAAGCGGCAGCGGAAAGTCCACGTTGGGAGAAATCATTGGAGATCTGCAACGCCCCAGCGCAGGAACGGTACTCTATAAGGGAAAGGATATCCGTACCTTAACAAAACAGGAATATAGAGTTTTTCGCCGCAATGTCCAATACATCTTTCAAAATCCCAAGGAGTCGATGAACCCCTACTTTACCGTAGAACGCATTCTGATGGAACCCATGCAGGTGCTGGCGGACGGGTTTGACCGCAAAAAGGCCCAGGTACAGATACAGGATATGTTGGTTCGTGTGGGCCTGGAGCCTGGCTGTATGCATAAATACTCTGCCGAAATGAGCGGCGGCCAGTGCCAGCGCATCGCCATTGCCCGTGCGCTGCTGCTCTCCCCCGAAGTCATCATCTGCGACGAATGCGTCTCGGCTCTGGATGTGTCCATCCAGGCCCAAATACTCAACCTTTTGAAAGAGCTGCAGCGGGAATTTCATACGGCCTATCTCTTTATTTCCCACGATATGGGGGTTATCCACTACATGTCTGATTATATGATTGTGGTAAGCGGTGGGCGCAGTGTGGAGGAGGGCGGTGGAAGAGAGCTGATCCGGCAGCCCAGGGATGCCTATACCCGGCTGCTCATTTCCAGCTCCTTTGCGGATGGGGGGATGATATCATGCGCTGCACCATAATAGGAAGCTGGGGCGGCTGCTGCAAACAAAATGAGGCCTGCTCCGGTTATTTGCTGACCCACCAAGGATTTCACCTTTTGCTGGATTGTGGCAGCGGAGTGGCATCCGTGGTACAGAATGTAACGTCGCTCAATGAGATTCATCACATTGTGTTGACCCACTACCACTACGACCACTGCAGCGATGCGGGCGCCCTCTGTTACGCTCGGCTGGTCAACACTCAAATCGGTATGGTCCAACAACCCCTTCGTCTTTACGGACTTCCGCTGGAACCGGATTTTTCCCGTCTGACCATGGCACCATATACACAGGGTCATGCCATTGCTGAAGGACAATGCTTGAATCTGGGGCCGTTTTGCTGCACCTTTTTGCGGACAAGCCATCCGGTGGACTGTGTGGCTGTGCGAGTGGAGTGCGCCGGGCAGTCGCTGGTATACACCGGTGACAGTGCTTATTTCCCTGGCTTGGCTGATTTCGCACGGGGAGCCAGCCTGCTGATTGCCGAGTGCAGCCTGTTTCCAGGCTTTGACGGAGCCGGGGCGGGGCATATGAGCAGCGTGGATGTGGCCCGCCTTGCAGCGGAGGCACACCCAGACCGACTGCTCATCAGCCATCTTCCGCTCTATGGGGATCCGGGTGAATTGCTGAAGGATGTCAGGACACGCTGGACGGGGTGGGCGGAGCTGGCGGAAAAGCTGCTGGTGATAGACTTGGATGGAGAAAAGGAGGCACAAAAAACATGAAGCCGTTTCGCTTGGTTTTGGTCCGTCATGGATTTTCCTTGGGCAACGAACAAAGCCTTTTTAGTGGATGGAGTGATGTACCGCTGACGGAATGGGGGCGAGCTGAGCTGTGCCGCCTGCGCAGAGAGATGGATTACCCAGTAACAGACCGCTATTTTAGTTCTGATTTACGACGCTGCAAAGACACTTTTCACTTGCTGTACGGGGACTGGGCGGAACTGGACGGTATCAGACCGGAGTTTCGGGAAATCTATTTTGGCGCATTGGAAAATCGGCCAGCAACGACAAACGACTTTATTCGGTTTTTTCATGACTGGCTGACTGGAAAGCAGATTGCTGATGGAGAGTCATATCAGGCGTTTGGGGACCGTGTGCTGGCTGCCGTGACCGGACTGGTGGAAGAATGCCATGCATTGGGAGCGGAAAGTGCCACAGTGGTCACACATTCCGGGTTCATTCGGACGGCCTTCATGCGCCTGCATCATTGGCCCTTGGAACGATGGCCATCGTTGGATGTACCCAACGGACTTGGCTATATTCTGGAACTGGACTGCGAAAGAACTCACCCGGAAATTTGTGCAGTGGAGCGCATGGTTCCCCGGGGGTATACGCCCCTGTTGCCCAAGTCAGTACTTAGCAGGTAAAGGGTCTTTTCAAAAAGAAATCAAAAAGATGAGGGCCTGTTGCAAAATAGGCACTGAAAAAATAACGAGGCTAGGAGCCCGCAATGGGCTTCCTAACCTCGTTATTTGTGTTAAGCGTTGTTTGTGAATTCAAAAACTAAAACATAAGACCAGTTTTAAAGTATGTTTGATTTTCTTTTGTCGGAGGTTTGGTGGATGGAAACTATTATTGTCGCCCTTGGTGGCCGCCGATGTGACAAGCGGCACTAAGCTTACAAGCGGTATGCTGACCGTGCGGGAAATGGGGGCCGAGGACAATCAAATTGCTGCCTTTGTCCTGTCGGTTGACCGAAGACAGGCGGCGGTCTTAGCTGGCCTTAATGCCAATGCAACCATATATATGCCGCCTTGGTTTCCAGAGGGGATAAAGCGCAGGAATCGTTGTACTCAGCGCAGCAAGCCGTCCTGCTTAATGAATAGGATGCACTGCGCTATGACCCGGATTTATCGCACCGGGTGAAATTCGTGGGCGAGAGGCCTTTGAGGTCATGGGTGTATCCAACACCTTCAAATACAAGGCCCTCAAACCGGGTGAATTTACTTCCCTCCAACTTTAGGACACAGTGTCTCAAAGTTATAAAAAAATAACAGAAGGACGACCAACAATGATTCGATTGTCGGTCATCCTTCTGTTGTTTTCTGGTGGACGATATAGGATTCGAACCTATGACCTCCCGCACGTCAAGCGGATGCTCATACCAGCTGAGCTAATCGTCCGAATGGGCGAGATTTATTATAGCAAACCCGCCCTATTTTGTCAACGGCTATTTTTGATTTTTTAACATTTTCCAGGATTGATAGGCCCGCAGGCACACCGTCAGCAGGGCGGCCAGCAGGGCAAAGCGGCCCTCGTCCAGCAGGGCATACACAAAGGAATGGCGCAGGCCCAGCCCCCAGAGCAGCCGGTCAAGCACCCAGGGGGTGGTGAGCACCCACGCCGCCCAGCCCCCCGCCAGCAGTATTTTGCCCCGGCGGGAGAGCTCCAGCGGCTCCCGCCCCAGGCGGCCCAGAGTGAGCAGGACCATGAGCACCATCCAAAGGAACATACCCCAGGCAAAGGCAAGGCGCAGATAGTTCATTTCCGGCTTATAGTGGAGGGTGAACCAGATAAGCTCCCAGCTGATGCCGGTGGCATAGTGCAGGTAGAGCACCACGCAGAAGTAGGTGGCCCAGCCGCACCACAGGCCGGTATGACGGGTGCACAGCCAGCAGACCGCCCCCAAAAGGAGGAAGGGGGAGGCCAAAACCAGCCCCTCCAGCAGGCCGCCCAGCACCGTACAGACCAGCACCACGAGAAAGGCCATGGCCAGCAGAATGGTCCCGGCAATTTTTCGCCCTTCCCAACCCTGCTTTTCCTGTATGCAGACAATGGGCCGGTCGGCAGAGGGGCGTTGAGGAACTTCCCCCTTCACCAGTTCGTCCAGGGTCACCCCAAAGACCTCGCTGAGTTTCATCACCTTATCCAGCTCGGGCACCGAGGCATCGGTTTCCCACTTGGAAACCGATTGGCGGCTTACCCCCAGCCGGTCGGCCAGATCCCCCTGGGAAAGGGCCTCTTTTCCCCGCAGGTTGGCGATACGCTGTCCCAATGTCATATTGTGTCCTCCTTGTATTCGTTGCAAACATGGTAGCACGAGGGCCGGAAAAAATCCACCAAGCCCCCTTGGAATGTTGGCAACCAGCGGTTGCACAGGGTAAAAAAGGGGGTTGTGCCCTTTTTTACGGCAGTTTTAGGGGCAGTTTTCCACAGCAGCGGGCCGGGCCAAAAAAAGGTGCTGCCCCGGGGGACAGCACCTTTTGCACGCCAAGCTTACTCAGCAGAAATCATATAATAGTATACGGGCTGACCACCTGGCAGGAGGGAAATCTCGGCCTTGGGGCAGGCGGCCTTGAAAATCTCCACCGCTTTTTGAGCATCCAGCTCGGTCACATCCTCGCCGTAGAAGATGTTGATGAACTCGGCCTGCTGCTGAGGCTCGGCCTCGGCCAGTCGGCGGAGGAGGGTATCCAAATCCTTATCGGTGCCGAAGAGCTGATTTTCCGCCAGGGCCAGGTAATCCCCCTCGGTAATCTGGAAGCCGTCAAAGTCAGAGTTGCGGGCGGCATAGGTAATCTGGCTGGTGTGAACCCGCTCCACAGCCTCCAGCATGGCGGCGGTGTTGACCTCTTCCTCGGCCTCGGGGTCCACCACCAGCATGGCGGCAATCCCCTGGGGCACGGTGGCGGTACCGATGACCACCACCTTTTTGTCCTCCACCAGTGCGGTGACCTGCTGGGCGGCCATGATGATATTTTTGTTATTTGGCAGGATGTAGACCACTTCGGCGGGGGTCTTGCGGACCTCCTTCAAAATGTCCTCGGTGGAGGGGTTCATGGTCTGACCCCCGGACACCACGGCATCCACACCCAAATCGCCAAAGACCTCGGCCAGACCGTCACCGGCGCAGACCGAAACAAAGCCATACTTCTTTTCCGGCTCGGCGGGAGAGGCCTGGGCGGCGGCATCCCCGGCGCAGAGGGCCTCCTCCACTGCATCCAAATCATCGGTACTCTGGGGGGTGATACCCTTGGCCATGTCCTCGTACTGGGTACGCATATTCTCAATTTTAGCCAGTTCCAGGGTGCCGTATTTCTGGGCCTCGGTCAGGGCGGCACCGGGGATGTCGGTATGGACGTGGACCTTAAAGGCCTCGTCGTCCTCGCCGATGACCAGGCTGTCGCCAATGCTGTTCAAATACTCCCGGAAGGCACCCAGGGGCTTCCCGCCGGTTTTTCGCACGATGAACACCGTATCAAAGGTAAAGGTAATTTCTTCATCGGTGAGGGTGGAGAAGTCGGCCTTGGCCTGGGGCTGGGCCTCCCCCTCGGTTTCGGGGGCGGGCACGCCCTGAAGCTCGTCCAGCATCCCCTGAAGGATGATGAGAAAGCCCTTGCCGCCGGCATCCACCACCCCGGCCTTCTTCAGAACCGGGTTTTGGTTAATGGTATCGGCCAGGGCCAGGTGGCCCTCCTTAATGGCTTCGGCCAGAACGAACTCAATGGCCGCATTCTCCCGGGCTGCCTCGGCAGCCCGGCGGGCGGCCAGGCGGGACACGGTCAAAATGGTGCCCTCGGCTGGCTTCATGACCGCCTTATAGGCGGCCGCCACACCCCAGTCCAGAGCGATGGCGAAGTCCCGGCCGTCCATCTGCTCCTTCTCCTTGATGGCCTTGGCAAAGCCACGGAAGAGCAGGGAGAGGATAACCCCCGAGTTGCCACGGGCCCCCCGCAGAAGGGCCGAGGCATTGACCGAGGCGGCCTCCCCCACGGCGGTTGGGTTCTTCTTACGAAGCTCGGTGGCGGCGGTGCTGATGGTGAGGGACATATTGGTCCCGGTGTCCCCATCGGGGACGGGGAAAACGTTCAGTTCGTTAATGCCCTGCTTTTGGGCGTCGATGCAGGCTGCGCCGTGGATGACCATCCGGGAAAGCACGGCACCGTCAATCACTGTAATCATGTCGGCAATTTTCCTTTCTGTTATCATCCAATGACCATGGAGTCCACGCACACATCCACTGAGTGGACGGTGGCACCGGTGGTCCGGCTGACCACATAGCGCACCTCACTCATAATGGAGTGGCACACGGCGGTCAGGTTGACCCCGTTATCCACGATAATGTGCAGTTCGATGGATACAGAGCCATCCTCGTTGGCCCGGACCTTCACGCCCTTGGCCATGGACTCCCGGCGCAGAAGATGCACCAGCCCATCGGTGGTGGAGCGCACAGCCATGCCCTTCACACCGTAGCAGTTGGTGGCTGCTGCACCTGTGATGTTGGTAAACACTTCACTGCTGATGTCAATGAAGCCTCGTTGCGTCTGTACTTTCATGAGGAAACCTCCTTTAGGGGCGTTTCTGATGCCCTTGGAATATGCACGGAAACGCAGGATTTTATGGTCAGGAAAGCCAATTTTTTCCGCCATGGAACTATACGGCATGGAAAATTGGCCCGAACCTGGCGGTAAAGACAAGTTTATGGGCATTTTGTTCCGTTTCAGAAACAATACAGGGTACAAAATGGGACCCTATACTCCGTATTATTGTAGCTCATTTCAGGAGAAAATACAAGGAGAAAAGTTATCCCCGCCCATTGTAATTTCCGTGTAAATCGTGTACACTATAGGCAAGTATCCATCCGCATAGGAGGTTTTATCATGAAGATTGCCCGCTTTGTACTGAAAATTGTGGCGGCCTCTTTGGCCACCGCCGCCCTGGCCTGCTGCCTGGTGGCCTATTGGGACAAGATTATGGAATGCTTTTTTTCCGTCCGTGGCAAGGTGGCCCAGAAGGCCAAGGAGTGCCACTGCTGCTATCCGTCCGAGTACGACGATTACGCCGACTGGGACATGGAGTAACCTGCTGTGAAAAAATCCCGCCGTTATATAACGGCGGGATTTTTATATTTCGTCAGAGCAAGATCAGCCCTCCCGCTGGGCGGCAAGGGTTTTCAGGCTGTTGAGCAGCAGGACGATGCCGATGCCAAGCAGGATATGACCGATGCCCGCCACACCGGAAATGGCGGCATCCAGGCCGGAGGACAGCTCCAGCCCCAGGACCTGGGCCACCCCCCGCACCACCAGCATAATCCCCATCAGGATCAGGCCGGGGTGATAAAACCGTGCAAACAGGCGGAAGGATTTTATCTTTTCCAGGTCACCCAGGGCCGAAAAGAGGGCGACAAGCAGAAAGACCACCATGCCCAGCAGGAAGAAGTGGGTATGTACCTTTCCAAGGGCCGTGACGCCAGTGAAGTCGTTAAACTTGGTAAATTCACGGTAGAACACACCGCCCACCATGGCCACAATGGCGTAAAGAAACGCAATATTGATATATTTTTTCATAAGCTCCTCCATCATCCAAAATGTAGGCTTATCATATGAAAAAGGTCGGGTTTTGTCAAGTCATATTTTGTGAACGATTTGTGTCCGTCCCCCAAAAGCCCATCCGTTCGGATGGGCTTTTGAAATGCGTCATTCCTTCTCTCCCCGCACCCGCTTGAGGTAACGGTACACCGTGGGTTCCGAGATATGCAGCTCCCGGGCCACCTGGCCCACCGAGCCCTTGGTGGCAAAAACCCCCTGGGCATCCAGGGTGCGGATAACCTCCACCTTTTCGGCTGTGCTGGTAGGGGCCCCGGCCACCGAGTGGCTGAGAATGGTGTTGCGGATGAGGTTGTTGGACAGATGGTAAATGGAGTCGTCCAGATTTTCGGTGTAGGGGGCGGGCGGCTGGCTCTCCCCCGGGAGAGAGAAGGCCCGCATGAGGCTGGTCAAATGCTCGCTCATAGCAAAAAAGTCCTCCACGTCGTGGTTGACGCAAATCAGCCCCCGCAGTTCGCCCCCTTCTTTAATAAAGTAAGTGGAGGAAACAAACCGCTTTCCCCCACGGGTACGGCCCTCATAATTGGCCACAAAATCGTGGGTTTCATAGGAACCATCCCGAATCAGCTCCTTGGCCAGTTCGGTGATAGGGTCCCCCACCCGGCGACCGCTGAGGTGGCTGTTACAGGCGGCAATCACCGACCGCTCGGGGGTGGAGGTATCGTGCAGGATGATTTCATACTGGGTCCCACAGATGGCTGCCATAAACTCCACCAGGGGGATATATCGCTCCAACAAAGCGTAATTACTCATAGTATTCCAGCTTTCCTTTTCCTTTGATACAGATAAAAATATTTTATACCAACGGCAAAGAAAAGGCAATGACTAATAAAATTTTATCATCCAAACTTGTCATACTATACAATTTTCCCTTTAATTTTTCGCCATTCTGCCATTCTTGACAAAGTCTCTCTGATAATTTATAATCATATTGCAATAATTTTTTATCAAGAAAGGAGGGTCGCTCCCCCGTTTCTGACAATTTTTTTGCAATGAAATAAGAGGAGGTTATCAATTTGAATTACGGCATTTTGTCTATGGTTCCCCTGACGATTACCCTCATCCTGGCCTTCTGGAAGAAGGACGCTGTGTTTGCCCTGCTGATTGGCTGCCTGTCCGGCGTGATGATTTTGGGCAAGGACCCCGCCTTCGGCTTTTCTGCTTTGGCAGAAGAGGCCCTGGGCAACGAAGATTTTATCTGGATTTTGCTCATTCAGGTCTTTATCGGCATTATGATTGCTTTCTTTATGAAGGCCGGTGTGGTCAAGGCCTTTGCCGAGCTGATTGCCAGTAAGGTGAAGTCCCCCCGTGGGGTGAAGTTCGCCACCTGGTTCATCGGCCTGTTCACCGTGGACGACTACATGAGCCCCCTGCTGCGTGGCGTGGTCATGCGTCCCCTCACTGATGAGATGCACGTGCCCCGTGAGAAGCTGGCTTTCCTGCTGGACTCCACCTGCTCCTCGGTCTGTACCCTCATCCCCTTTATGGCCTGGGGTGCCTATGTGGCCGGTCTGGTGGCCGACCTGGGCGGCCCTGTGACCACCTCTGACCAGGGCGTGGCCGTGTACATCACCGCCATCCCCTTCAACTTCTACGCCATTTTGATGGTGGTCCTTACCCTGCTGTCCGCCCTTGAAATCCTGCCCGACTTTGGCCCTATGCGCAAGGCCGAAAAGCGGGCCCGTGAGACCGGCGCCGTTCTGCGTGAGGGTGCTGTTCCCATGGTAGGGGCCGAGCTGGAAGAGCTTCAGAGCGGCAATGACAGCCCGGTGGCTCCCAACGTGCTGTTTGACTTCCTGGTGCCCATCCTCATTCTGGTCGGTATGGGCCTGTTCACCTATTTTACCCGGGGTGGGGTCAAAATCCTGGAGTGCTTCATCGTGGCCGTCATTTACATGGCCATTGAGCTTTCGGTGCGCCGGGTCTTTACCAGCGTGAAGGACATGATGGACACCGCCGTAAAAGGCATGAAGAGCGTCATGTCGGCCACCCTCATTCTGGCCCTGGCCTACTGCATCAATACCCTGACCAAGTCCATGGGTGCTTCCGACTTCATTCTGGAAGTGACCGCCGGCTGGATGACCCCCGCCCTCTTCCTGGCCGCTACCTTTATCATTGGCGCTGTCATCTCCTTCTTCACCGGCTCCTCCTGGGGCACCTTCGCCATCTGTATTCCCCTGGCCGTTCCCATGGCCTATGGCTTTACCGGCGGCGAGCTGGGTACTCTGGTTTACGCCGCTGTGGGTGCGGTGGTCAGCGGCGGCCTCTTTGGCGACCACTGCTCCCCCGTTTCCGACACCACTGTTCTGTCCTCCCTGGGCGCAGCCTGTGACCACATTGACCATGTTCGCACCCAGCTTCCCTACGCTCTTACCGCCGGGGCACTGACTGTGATTGGTCTGATCATCGTTGCTCTGGTAGGCTGATAATCCAAGAAGAAGGTACTCCCATGAAATTTGATTTTGATACACCCATTCAGCGCCGTGGCACCTCCTCCTACAAGTGGGACACCGGCCCGGACTATTTCGGCCGTGACGACGTGATCCCCATGTGGGTGGCCGACATGGACTTTGCCTGCGCCCCCTGCATCGTGGATGCCATCAAGACACGGGCCGACCACCCGGTCTATGGCTACGCCATCCGGCAGCAGCCCTACTATGACGCCGTGCTGGCCTGGCTGAAAAAGCGTCACGGCTTTACGGTGAGCCAGGAATATCTGGCCTTTGCCCCGCCGGGGGTCATCTATGCCATGAATGTGATGCTTCGCATTCTGACACAGCCGGGGGACAAGGTGCTGATCCCCATGCCCAACTACGACCCCCTCTTTGACATGGTCACCCGCAGCGGGCGGGAGCTGGTGGAAACCCCCCTGGTCTGGCGGGAGGGCAAGTACACCTTTGACTTTGAGGATTTGGAGCAAAAGGCTGCCCAGGGGGCCAAGGTGCTGGTCTTTTCCAGCCCCCACAACCCCACCGGCCGGGTCTGGACCCGGGAGGAGCTCTCCCGGCTGGCCCAGATTTGCCTGGACCACGGCATCTTCATGCTGATTGACGAAATCCACTGCGACTTCGTCCCCCCTTCCCATCCCCACACCACCTTCGGGCTGCTGGGGGAAGAGGTTTTGAAGCACGCCATGATTTGCTACTCAGCCAACAAGGGCTTTAACCTGGGCGGCCTGGGTATGTCCACCATTGTTCTGGCCGACGACGACCTGCGTTTCCGCTTTAATGAGGAAATGGCCATTGCCCAGACCCGGCTGGACAACATTTTTGGTGCCGAGGCTCTTATCGCCGCCTATAACCATGGCGAAGAGTGGCTGAATGAGGCCATTGACTATGTGACGGCCAACAAGGCATACTTGACCGAGTTTTTGACTGCCCGAGTGCCCAAGGTGAAGCCCATCCCCTCCGAGGGCACCTATCTGATGTGGCTGGACTGCTCTGCTTTGCCCTACAAGGGGCTGGCCCTGGAGCATTTTATGCTCAACGAGGCCCGGGTGGCCTTTTGCGCCGGGTATGAGTTTGGTGAGCAGGGGGAACGGTTCCTGCGCATCAATCTGGCCTGCCCCCGGTGTATTCTGACCCAGGCCCTGGAGCGGCTGGAAGCCGCCGTGAACAAGCTCCCCTAATCTCTCCCTCCCACCGGCTTTGCGCCAAAAAAGGTTCCCC
>CAZHWK010000003.1:13568-21318 GCA_964536405.1 uncultured Oscillospiraceae bacterium | reverse complement strand
GAATTTAAAACCGCAGACCGGAAGAAGTTCCGGTCTGCGGTTTTATCTAGCCCGAAAGGGCTAAAATTAAGGAAAAATTCACAGTCTATGGCCTTGCCAAGCGGAGCGCTATCCCTTATAATTAATTAGATAAGGAAATGCAGCCAAGCTGCAAGGGGAGAGGACGTGACCAAACAGGATGGATACAGTTTTACAGATGCTGTCCACGGCCCTGCGCTATATTCAGCTTATTACCATTTCGGACATCGTGGACATTGGTCTGACCGCCTTTCTGGTCTATAAAATCATGAAGTTGGTACGCAAAAGCCGGGCTGCACAGGTGGCAAAAGCCATTTTGCTCCTAGTTGTGGTTTTGTGGGCATCTTCCTTCTTCCGTTTGAATGTCATTAACTTCATTTTGGGCCGAACGATGGAGCTGGGGCTATTGGCCCTGGTCATTGTGTTTCAGCCGGAAATTCGCCGAGTGCTGGAGCAGGTGGGAAGCGGGGCCATTGGTGGGGTTCTTTTTTCCAAAACACCCACCTCCACCAGCGAGGTGGAAGTGGCCATCACCCAGACTGTGGCGGCCTATACCGCCCTTTCCAAGGACAAGGTTGGCGCCATTATGGTGTTTGAACGCAAGACTCCCTTGGATGAGTTTATCAAAACCGGCACCGCCCTCAACTCTACCGTCAGTGCCGAACTGCTCAAGAACCTCTTTTGGAATAAAGCGCCGCTCCACGATGGGGCAGTGATTGTTCGGGAGGGGCGTATCATTGGGGCAGGGTGCGTACTCCCGCTGTCGGGTAACGTGAATTTGTCGAGGGATCTGGGTATGCGTCACCGGGCTGGCATAGGGATGAGCGAAAACTCGGATGCGGTGGTGGCCATTGTGTCGGAGGAAACCGGCTCCATTTCGGTGGCGGTGGATGGTATGCTCAAGCGTCATCTGGCTCCCGAAACGCTGGAGCGGCTTTTACGCAATGAACTTATACCGGAGCCTGCCGAATCTGTGGTGAACAAGCTGACCTTCTGGGAGCGGTTTAAAAAGAAGGAGGCGGACGACCATGAATAAACTTAAGGAGAGCAAGGTGCTTTACATTGCCCTCTCCATTCTCATTGCCAGCGTTCTCTGGCTTTATGTGGTCAGTGAGGTCAATCCCGATGCTTCGGCTCAAATTCGGGATATTCCCATTATAGTCACCGGGCAGGATGTGATGGACAGCCGGGGGCTGATGATTACAGCGCAAAGCGTTGAGCGTCTGACTGTTCACTTTACGGGCAAGCGAAACTCCCTGGTTAAGCTGACCCCGGAAAATGTGACCATTACAGTGGATGTATCGGCCATTGCCAGTGAAGGGGAATATGACCTGCGTTGTAATGTGGTGCCTCCTAATACCGCTACCACCGGAACAATCAGCGTGGAAGACCGGGAAAGTTACCGTATTCAAATGACAGTGGAGAAAAAAACCAGCAAAACGGTGGAGGTCAAGGGTGAATTTACCGGCAGCGTAGCCGAAGGCTACCAGGCCGAAACCTTTATCCTTTCTCCCTCCAATATGGTGATTAGCGGGGCCGCCAGTGTGATTGAGAACATCGACTATGCGGTTGTGACCCTTAGTGTAGGTGATTTGAACACCACCTACTCGGGTATTTTGCCCTTTGAATTTGTCACCTTTGACGGCACCCGCATCCCTGCCACAGGGATTGAGTGTGCGGCATCCACCATCTATGTGGTCTACCCCGTGGTCATGGTCCGTGAAGTGGCTTTGGCGGTGGACTTTACCGCCGGTGGCGGGGCCACGATGGACCATGTGTCCTATGAGATTGAGCCTGCCACCATCCAAATTTCCGGAAAGGAAACCGATGTGGCCGGAGTCAAGGAAATTACTCTGGGAAATATTGACCTGTCCAAGGTGGGAGGCAGTACAAGCTTCACGTTCCCCATTGCTCTGAGCGGGGAACTTACCAACGAAAGCGGGGTAAGTGAGGCCACTGTGACAGTGAAGGTGACCGGGCTTACCAGCAAAATTTTAGAAACCGACAACATTGAAATTATCAACCAGCCCCAGGGGTACACCGCTGAGGCTGTGACCCAATCCATCCAAGTTGTTGTCCGAGGTGAGCAGGAGGCAGTGAATAACGTGCTGTCCCACCAACTTCGTGTGGTGGCCGACCTTTCGGAACTGAGTGCTTCGGCAGGCCAGTTCCGGGTACCTGTGAAAATTTACCTGGACGGCGCAGGGGATGTGGGTGTGGTCGGAGGCGACTATACCATTTCGGTCACCCTATCCAGATAAGGAGCGTAATGAATGACACAAACAGCAAAGGTAAAAAAGGTTCTGTCCTCGGGTCTTGCCGAGGTGGCCGTGAAGCGGGTCAGTGCCTGTGCCCACGACTGCTCTAAGTGCGCCAGCGGGGGCTGTCAGATGATGGACCATCCCGACTTGACCGTGAAGGCCTATAACCATCCGGGGGCCAAAGAGGGGGACTTTGTATTGGTGGAAACCTCCAGCAAAACCATCCTCTCCCTGGCCGCCGTTGTGTACCTGGTTCCCTTCGTGGGGCTCATTCTGGGCTATTTTTTGGGTGCCCAGGTCGGCCTGGGTGAGGGGGGGAGCATTCTGCTGGGCGGTGCATTGTTTGGCCTTAGCATTTTAGGCTCTGTTGCCCTAAATAAGCGGGTTGGGAAAAATGCCGTGCAGTTTTCCATTACCCGGGTTCTGAACTAGTCTATGTTTGGCTATGTACGACCGGCAAAGGGAGAGCTGAAGGTCCGGGAGTGGGAGCAATACAATGCTGCTTATTGCGGTCTGTGCCACACGCTCGGGCGGAGATACGGCTTTTTTTCAAGGATGTTTCTCAACTACGATTTCACCTTTCTGGCTATGCTGCTGGCTACACCGGCTGAGCGGCCGGACACGGAAGGGCGCAGTTGCATTGCCTGCCCGTATAAGAAAAAAAGTGTGCTGCGCCCTGAGCCGGGCGTGGATATTGCCGCCGATGAAAGTGTGATTTTGACCTATCACCAGCTTCGGGATAAGGTGGCCGACAGCGGCTTTTGGAAGGGGCTTGCCGCCCGCACCCTGGCGTTTTTCCTCCGTCCGGCCTACCGAAAGGCGGCGACCTGCCGTCCGGATTTTAACCGGATTACCATAGAAAGCCTGGAACGGCTTCACGAATTGGAACGGGCCGGATGCCCCACGTTGGACGAGCCTGCCGACACCTTTGCCGTCCTCCTTCGGGCCGCCGCCCCAAAAACTGGGGATGAGGTTCGTGACCGGGCTATGGAGCAGCTTTTGTACCATGTGGGCCGATGGATTTATATTCTGGATGCCTGGGATGACTGCGAGGAGGACGAGAAGCAGGGGAGCTATAACCCACTCTTCCTGCGGTTTTCCGATGGGCCTAAGGCCCATGAGGCGGAGGTTCGGGCGACCCTGGACCGTTCGCTTGATATGGCCGTTTCGGCCTATCATTTATTGAACTTTGGCTGTTGGGAGCCCATTTTGGGTAACATTCTCTATATTGGCCTGCCCGCCGTAGAAGAGGCGGTATTCCGTGGAATATGGAAGAAGGGAACCTCTGCTTAAGCTTCCTATATGCAGGACGGCAGAGGTTTCCAGAAAAATAAAGAGACCGCAGGAGACGTGACATGATGAGAGACCCGTATGAAGTTTTGGGCATCAAACCAGGTGCTGGCGATGACGAGATTAAGCGTGCCTACCGTGAGCTGGCCCGTAAGTACCATCCCGACAACTATCAAAATAACCCTTTGGCCGATTTGGCTGAGGAAAAGATGAAGGAAATTAACGAGGCCTACGATGCCCTAACCCATAAAAATGCCGGAGGGTATCAGAGCCAAGGGGGCTACCGTACTCAGAACGCATACCAGGAGCAGCGGCAGGGCTATGGTTCGGCTTCGGGAAGCCCTGTCTATACCCGGGTACGAAGTGCCATCAATATGGGCGACTTAAATCAGGCCGAACAGCTTTTGCGTAATGCCCCCAACCAGGATGCCGAATGGCATTTCTTGACCGGGTCGGTGGCTTTCCGAAAGGGCTGGATGGATGAGGCGACCCGCCACATTCAAATTGCCTGTCAGATGGCCCCTTCCAATGGGGAATATCGCCAAGCCCTGGCCATGCTCCAAAACGGAGGGCAGGTCTACCGCCCCTATGGGGTGGGAGGAGCCGACTCCTGTGATTGCTGTACTACCATGCTCTGCCTCAACTGCCTGTGTGGCGGCTGTGGCAGCTAAGGGGCCATGAACGGGCGTTCTTCGGCAGGGGGGGCAAAGCGGGTGGCACTGACCGCCGTGCTGACCGGACTGTCCCTGCTGTTTCTCTATGGGGCTTCCATGGTGCCAACCGGACGGCTTGGGTTGACGGCAGTGGCCGGACTTTTTCCGGCGGCGGCCGTGTTTTCCTTCGGCCTTTCCGGGGGTTTTCTTTGCTACGGCGGGACGGCTATTCTAGCACTATTGCTTGTGGCAGATAAGGGCCTTGCGCTGCTTTACCTGCTGTTTTTCGGCCTCTATCCCATGGTAAAGGGCGGGGTTGAGTGTATGAGGAAACTTTGGGCTGAACTGGTGCTGAAGCTTTTATTTTTTAATGGGGTCTTTTCTCTCTTTTGCTTTTTTATGCGTACCATTTTCCTTTCGGTTATACCGTGGGAGGGAATTCCGCTATGGGGACTTTACCTAGTGGGAAACCTGGTTTTCCTTGCCTATGACTTTGGATTTTCCAAGGTGATTGCCCTATATGGGAAGCGGGTAGACCGGGTGTTGCGAAATCGGTGAGATTGTGCTATAATTTTTCGACTGTTTGATTTGAAAGGGGCGAGGGCTTTTGGTAAAAAGTATGACAGGCTATGGCCGGGGAGAAAGCACCCTGAATGGCCGTAACCTCGTGGTTGAGGTCCGTTCGGTAAACAATCGGTATCTGGATTGTACCGTCAAATTGCCCCGGGCCTACCTCTTTGCCGAGGATGCCCTGAAAACAAAGGTACAAGGGGCTATCAGCCGGGGGAAGGTAGATGTTTTTGTCACCATCGAGTCCTTGAACGCTGAAAATGTTACGGTTACGGTCAATAAGCCTGTGGCGGATGCCTATGTGGCGGCCCTAAAGGAGCTTTGCGCCGATTATGACCTGCCTGATGCCCTTTCAGCCCCCTTATTGTCCCGCTTTCCCGATGTGCTGAACGTGCAGAAGGCACCGGAGGACCTGGACCAGGTGGCTGCTGACCTGCTGTGTGTGTTAGACTTGGCACTTGCCGACTTTGATGCCATGCGTTGTCGGGAGGGGGCCAAGCTGGAAGAGGATGTTTGCAGCCGGGCCAAGGCCATTGAAGGGTTGGTGGCTCAGGTGGAAAGCCGAAACCCCAGTATTGTGACCGAGCACCGCCAGCGTCTGGAAGCCAAGCTTAAGGAAGTGTTGGAAAATCGCCAGCTGGACGAGGGGCGTATTCTGACCGAAGCGGCCATTTTTGCCGACAAGGTTGCAGTCGATGAGGAAACCGTTCGCCTGCGCAGCCACCTGTCCCAGCTTACCCATATGTTTAAGCAGGGTGGAACGATTGGTCGAAAGCTGGATTTTCTGATTCAAGAATTTAACCGGGAAGCCAATACCATCGGCTCCAAATGCAATGATGTGGAGACTGCCCGTGTGGTGGTGGACATCAAGGCTGAAATCGAAAAGATTCGGGAACAGATTCAGAATTTGGAGTGATTTTTGCGTGAAACTAATCAATATTGGGTTTGGCAACCTGGTTTCTGCTGGCCGTCTTGTGGCCGTTGTCAGCCCGGAATCCGCCCCAATCAAACGCATGGTGCAGGAAAGCCGGGACAGGGCTAAGCTGATTGATGCCACCTATGGAAGAAAGACGGCGGCGGTTCTTATTATGGACAATGACCATTTGGTTTTGTCGGCCCTGCCGCCGGAGAAAATTTCTGCCCGCTTCGGGGCGAACGAGGAGGAAGAGGAATGACCGAAAAGAAAAAAGAGGGTACCCTCATCGTCCTGTCAGGCCCATCCGGGGTAGGAAAAAGCACCGTGATTTCCCAGCTGCTTCATGACCGGGAGAACCTTTATTTTTCCATTTCCTTTACCACCCGCACCCCCCGTGTAGGGGAGGAGAACGGGGTCAATTATAACTTTGTGGACCGTCCGGAGTTTGAGCGCATGATTGCGGCCGAAGAACTGCTGGAACACGCTGAGTACGTAGGGCATTATTACGGGACCTCCCTAAAGGTAATTCGTGAAAAATTGGCCGCAGGTATGGATGTCCTGCTGGATATCGAAGTGCAGGGGGCGGCCAAGGTGAAGCAAAAGTGCCCCGATGCCGTGCTGATTTTCATTATTCCCCCCTCTTTTGAGGAACTGTCCCGCCGCCTTCACGGACGAAACACCGAAAGCGAAGAGACCATTGCCGGCCGTCTGCAAAAGGCGAAGGAAGAATATACTCAAATTCCAAACTATGATTATCTGGTGGTCAACGACCGGGTGGATGCCGCTGCGGAAGAGATTACCGCCATTCTGATGGCTGAAAGTTGCCGTGTTCCACGGCGTATCCATTTGACCGAAGGGGTCTAATCGAAAGGAGAACAACAACTATGATGCTTTATCCCGCTATGAAGGACCTGCTGGAGCAGGTTCCCAGCCGCTACCAGCTTGTGAACGTGGTGGCCCAGCGTGCCAGAAAAATTGCTGACTCTGCTGAGGAGACCGGCTATCCCCTGGAGGAAAAGCCGGTTACTTTGGCTATCCATGAGGTTGCCGAGGGCAAATTTGAAGGCGAAATTCAGGCGTAACCATAGAGAGAAAGGCAAGTGAAAGGGATTTCACTTGCCTTTTGACGGCGAAAGGGGCGAGAAGATGGACCATATTTTGCTGGCAAAAATTGCTCTTTCTTCTGCCACCTATGCCATTGATAAGCCCTATGACTATCAGGTTCCTCCCGATATGGAGGGCTTTTTGCAGCCCGGCATGCGGGTTTTGGTCCCCTTTGGTGCGGGGAATAAGAGAAGTGAAGGCATCATCTTGGCCTTGGAAGAAGGGGAGCGCCGCCCCAGACTGAAATCGGTATTGGCCCCTCTGGACAGTGTCCCCGTTTTGACGCCTGAGCTTCTCAAACTTGCGGTCTGGATGCGGGAACGTTGGTTCTGCACGGTGTATGATGCCGCCAGGGCTATGCTCCCCGCCGGACTGTACTTTGTCATCCGGGACCACTATCGAGTAAGCGAAGGCGTGGATAGGGAAGAAGCGTACCACTCGGCCGGAAAATCCCAGCGGGGCAAGCTTGTTTTGGACATTCTCTATGCCAATGAGGGTGCCGCCGAGCTGGGGCAAATCCGGGCGGCATTTGGAAGCCGGGACCCCATGCCGGCACTGAAGGCCTTGACCGAAAAGGGAACCCTCACCCTGGAAACGGGGGCTACCCGGGCAGTGGGCGACAAGACCAGCCAGATTGCAAGTTTGGCCATCCCGGTAGAGGAGGCAATGGCTATTGTCACGTCCAAGCAAAAGACTGCCCCCCTCCGGTATGCTGTGGTGGAGCTTTTGGCCACGGTGGGAACAGCTTCCATGAAGGAACTGGGCTATTTGACCGGGGCCGCCCCTGCTACCTTTCGCTCTCTTGTAAAAAGCGGGCTCATTACCCTGACCAAGGAAGAGCAATTTCGCCGTGTGCAGGTGGAGCATGTACCTGGGGCCCAGCCTGTGACCCTCAATGAGGAACAGCAGGCCGCCTTTGAGGGGCTGAATGGGTTGGC
>CAZHWK010000003.1:0-13558 GCA_964536405.1 uncultured Oscillospiraceae bacterium | reverse complement strand
CCAGAAGGGTACTCCAGAAGCGGCCCTGCTGTACGGCGTGACCGGCAGCGGGAAAACCCAGGTCTATATCCGGCTCATTCAAGAGGCCTTGGGCCGGGGGCGTACCGCTATGGTTCTGGTTCCCGAAATTGCCCTTACCCCTCAGCTTTTACGGGTCTTTACCTCCCATTTCGGGGATGATATTGCCGTGCTTCACAGCTCCCTGCGGGCTGGGGAACGGTATGACGAATGGAAGCGGGTGAAAGCGGGGCTGGCTCATGTTGTCATTGGAACCCGTTCCGCCGTCTTTGCTCCCTTACAAAATTTGGGCTTGCTTATTTTGGATGAGGAGCAGGAAAGCACCTATAAATCGGAACATGCACCTCGCTACCATGCCGTTGATGTGGCGAAATACCGCTGTGCCTACCACGGCGGCCTTCTTGTGCTTGGCTCTGCCACCCCATCGATAGAGAGCTTTCAGAAAGCAAAAAGTGGGGTGTATCACCTTTTTCAGCTGACCAGGCGATATAATGAGCGGGCCTTGCCCCAGGTGCTGATTGCCGATATGAAGCAGGAGCTTAAAGCGGGGAATGGCGGAAGTCTTAGTCAGCTTCTAAAAGAAGAACTGGCCAAAAATATTCTGGCAGGGGAACAGTCCATTCTGTTTTTAAACCGCCGTGGGGCCAACCGAATGTTATCATGTTCGGAATGTGGCTATGTGCCCGAATGCCCCCGATGCTCGGTGTATTTGACCTATCACTCGGCCAACGGACGGCTCATGTGCCACCACTGCGGCCATGGGGAACCTCGACCCGAGGTCTGTCCGGAATGTGGCGGTGCCTTTGAATTTATCGGAGTTGGCACCCAGCGGGTGGAGGAGGAGCTGCGAGAGGTCTTTCCCGGCGTGGACATCCTGCGTATGGATGCTGATACCATCAGCGCCGCCCAAACCCATGACAAACTTCTTGCCCGCTTTCGGGAGAAAAAAATCCCCATTTTGCTTGGAACTCAAATGGTGGCAAAGGGCTTGGATTTTGAAAATGTGACCCTGGTGGGGGTTTTGGCGGCCGATTTGTCCCTGTATGTAGATAACTATCGGGCTTCGGAGCGAACGTTTTCCCTGCTGACCCAGGTGGTGGGCCGGGCCGGTCGTGGAAGTAAGACCGGCCGTGCTGTCATTCAGACTTGGACGCCGGAAAATGAAATCATCACCCTAGCTGCCCGACAGGATTACGATGCTTTTTATGAGCAGGAGATTGCCCTGCGCCGTCTGCGGGGCTGTCCGCCCTTTTTGCAGCTGTTCGTTCTCACTGCCACCGGTCCGGACGAACACGCTGTACTTCATACCTGCCAGCGGCTTCGGAAAGGGCTGGAAGAGGCCTTAAAGACCCCGGAATATGCCCGGCTGACCGCTTTTATTTTTGGGCCTGCCGCCGCCTCTGTTGTGAAGGTGAATAACCGCTATCGATACCGATTGACCCTTAGTGCGTCTAATACCAAGTCGGTGCGGGCGCTAATTGGGCATCTGGTTCGGGCGGCACAAAATGATAAAGAAAACCGTGGGGTGTCGGTCTTTGCCGACATGGACCCGCTGGACTAGAAAGGATAGGATGTAAAATGGCAATTAGAAAGGTGATTACCGACAAGGACCCTGTTCTAAAAAAGGTTTGCCGTCCCGTCACTAAGTTTGACGATCGGCTGGCCGAGCTGATTGACGATTTGAAGGATACCCTGGAACAGGCCAATGGAGTGGGTCTTGCTGCTCCCCAGGTAGGGATTTTGCGCCGTGTGGCCATCGTTTTGGACCCCGAGGACAACGCCATCGAGCTGGTCAATCCCGAGATTATCGTGCAGGACGGAGAGCAGACCGGGCTGGAGGGCTGTTTGTCCGTCCCCGGCCGTTACGGCACCGTGACCCGCCCCGAGCACGTCCGGGTGCGGGCCCAGGACCGCCATGGCAAGACCTTTGAAGTGGAAGGCGAGGGGATTACTGCCCGCTGCTTCTGCCATGAGATTGAGCATCTGGACGGCCATGTGTTTACCGAGCATGTGGTGGGACCTCTGTATACCGCCGAGGAGCTGGATGAAATTATGAGTGAGGGTGGCGAATAAGATGCGCATCCTCTTTATGGGCACCCCATCCTTTGCGGTCCCCTCTCTTAACGCCCTGGTGGCTGCCGGGCACGAACTTTGCGGAGTGTTTTCTCAGCCTGACAAGCCAAAAAACCGGGGCATGAAGCTGATGGCAACACCTGTAAAGGAATGTGCCCTGTCACATGAAATTCCAGTTTTTCAGCCTGCTAAACTGCGTGACGGTACCGCCTTGGCTCAAATTGAAGCGTTGGCTCCAGAACTGATTGTCGTGGCCGCATACGGACGTATTCTGCCCGATGAGATTCTGGCCTACCCGGCCAAGGGCTGTATCAATGTTCACTCCTCTTTGCTGCCAGCCTACCGGGGAGCGGCCCCCATCAACTGGGCCATTTTGAATGGGGATGAACAGACCGGGGTGACCATCATGCATATGGCCACCGAGTTGGATGCTGGGGACATGATTGCCCAACAGGCCACTCCCATTGACCCTCGGGAAACGGCCGAAGAGCTGACGGCCCGGCTGGCCCAATTGGGGGCAGAGCTTTTGGTGCAGGCGGTGGCTGATATAGAAGCCGGAACTGCAGCCAGAACGCCTCAGGAGCATGAAAAGCACACCCTGGCCCCCATGCTGTCCAAGGAGCTTTCTCCTATGGACTTTAACCGTACCGCCAGAGAGCTTAACTGTCAAGTAAGAGGACTTTACCCCTGGCCATCGGCGGTGACCGAGCTGGACGGAGTCCGTTGCAAGATTTTGTCCACCACCGTTTCAGGAGAAGCCACCGAGAAAGTCCCTGGCACGGTAGTGCAGGCCGATAAAAATGGCTTAAAGCTGGCCTGTGGGGGCGGCACGGTTCTTCAAATTGACACCCTTCAGCCAGACGGAAAGAAGGCCATGGCCGCCACAGCCTTTTTGGCTGGCCATCCCATTCCGGTAAGCTAAAGTGATGCCGGAAAGCACCAAAACACGCAAAGAAAGGCGGCTGTACCGTGGATGCCAGAGAAGTTGCTCTGCTGACCCTTGTGGCCTGTGAAAAGCAGGGTGCCTGGTCAGACGGAGCCTTAAAAAAGAATATTCGCAGCGCAGGGCTTGACAGTCGGGATGGTGCCCTTGCCACCAGGCTGTGCGCCGGGGTGCTTCAAAATCGCACCCTTTTGGATTTTTATTTGGATCATTTCTCCACAGTCAAAGCCGAGAAGCTGGAGCTGAGGGTGCTTCAGGCCTTGCGTCTGGGGGTTTATCAAATGATTTTTTTGGATAGAGTTCCCATAAGTGCGGCGGTCAACACCTCGGTGGACCTGGCCCGAAAGCACTCTAAAAATCCAAAATCCCCGGGGCTTGTCAATGGGGTCCTGCGGGCTGTTTCACGAAATCTGGATAACCTCCCGAAGCCCAATGGATATAAAGGGGAAATACTTTCCATTCGATACAGCCATCCCAAGTGGCTGGTGGAGGAATTTATGGATCAGCTGGGCCCAGAGGAGGCCGAGGCCCTTCTGGCCATTCACAACAGCGAACCTCCCATGTACGCCCAGCTGAACCCATTGAAAACCAGCTCGGAAGCCCTGTGTGAGCGTTGGGAGCAGGAGGGGGTCAAGGCCCAGCCTCACCCCTGGCTGGATAGGTGCTTTACTCTGAGTGGAACCGGGGATTTGGAGCGGCTTGCTTCTTTTACGGAGGGCCTTTTTACCATACAGGACCCGGCGGCCCGGCTCTGCGTGCTGGCGGCCGACCCACGGCCAGGCATGAAGGTGCTGGATGTTTGCGCCGCACCGGGCGGAAAGTCCTTTGCCGCAGGTCAGCTGATGGAAAACAGGGGAGAGGTGCTTTCCTGCGACATTCATCCGCACAAGCAGACCTTGATTGAAAAAGGGGCAAAGCGTTTGGGCCTTGACTGCATCCAGGCCATCACCCAGGATGCAAAGAGCCTGCGGCCTGAGTTTGTGCAGGGCTTTGACCTGGTAATCGCCGACGTGCCCTGCTCCGGCTTGGGGGTCATTCGTAAAAAGCCCGATATTCGGGAAAAGGACCCAAACCAGCTGGAAGGGCTTCCTTCCGTGCAGGGGGCTATTTTAGAGAATGTCTGTGCCTATGTAAAGCCCGGCGGCGTCTTGCTTTACTCCACCTGTACCATTAGAAAGCGGGAAAATGAAGACGTTGTCACAGCATTTCTTGCAAAGCAGAAAGACTTTACATTGGAAGAATTTCAATTGCCACAGCCTATTGGAACTGTGGAGAGCGGAATGCGTACCCTTTGGCCCCACAGGGAAGGAACCGATGGCTTTTTTATCGCTAAGCTGAGAAGGAGAAACTGACTTGACCGATATTACATCCATGAACGAAGCAGAGCTGGCGGAGTTTTTGACCGGCCTGGGGGAACCCAAGTTTCGGGCCAAACAGGTTTTTTCCTGGCTTCAAAAGGGAGTTCGCTCCTATGATGAAATGGGCAACCTTCCGAAATCCCTGCGGGAAAAGCTGGCCCAGGCCTGCCCGCTGACCCCTCTTACTGTGGAGCGCAAGCAGGTTTCTGCTTTGGATGGAACCATAAAATATTTGTGGCGGCTGGCGGACGGAAACTGCATTGAAACCGTCCTCATGCGCTATGAGCATGGGAATACCGTGTGTATTTCCTGCCAGGTAGGGTGCCGGATGGGGTGCGTGTTTTGTGCGTCCACGCTGGCCGGTAAGGTTCGGGACCTGACGCCGGGAGAAATGCTGGACCAAGTGCTCTTTACCCAAAATGACTCCGGCTGCCGTATTTCCAATATTGTCCTGATGGGTATCGGAGAACCTCTTGATAATTTTGATACTGTGATGCGGTTTTTGGAGCTTGTCAATCACCCGGATGGGCTAAATATCGGAATGCGTCATCTCTCTCTTTCTACCTGTGGACTGGTTAAGGAAATTGACAAATTGGCTGATTATCGGTTACAATTGACCCTATCCGTTTCCCTCCATGCCCCTGATGATGCCACCCGCACCAAGATTATGCCGGTCAATCGGGCCCATGACGTGGAAGAGGTTTTTGCCGCCTGCCGCCGTTATTTTGAAAAAACCGGTCGGCGCATTTCCTATGAATATGCCATGATTGACGGGGTCAATGACAGTGATGAGCAGGCCGATTTGCTGGCCCGCCACCTTAAATCGGCCCCTGGCCATGTAAACTTAATTGGGCTTAACGAAGTGAAAGAAAGCCCGTTGAAGCCAAGCCGTCGCATGAGGCAATTTCAAAGCAGACTGGAAAGGCACGGTGTCACCGTTACAGTACGACGCAAACTTGGCAGTGACATTGATGCTTCTTGCGGCCAACTCAGACGTAAAGCCATGGAAGGGAAGTCCTAAACGGGCTTTTTCCGAAAGAAAGGTTTGATGGATATGCAGGTTTGGGCCATCACGGACCGTGGTGCGGTCCGGCAACAAAATCAAGATAGCTTCTCCATTCTCCAGCCGGCGGATGGGAAAAGCCTTGCCATGGTGTGCGATGGCATGGGTGGGGCCAAGGCTGGCAATGTGGCCAGTCGACTGGCGGTAGAAACCTTCCTGGCTGTTTTACAGCAGGTGGATCCTGAAGACTGGGGACAGGATCCACGTGAACTTCTGATTCGCTGTGCCGATGCGGCCAACCAGGCTGTTCGGCTTCGTGCCAGCAGTGACCCGGACTGTGAGGGAATGGGGACCACCATGGTGGCCGCTCTGGTACTGGAAGAGGCGGCTTACATCCTGAACGTAGGGGATAGTCGGGCCTATTTTATCAATGAGAATGAAGGGATACGCCGGGTAACAAGGGATCATTCTGTGGTGGAGGACCTGGTCAGCCGGGGGGAAATTTCTCCCGAGGAGGCCAGGCTGCATCCTCAGAAAAACCTGATTACCAGAGCCCTGGGGGCAGAAGCCCATACCAAGAGCGACTTATATGATGTAACATTCCGGGCAGGGGACTGTTTGCTTCTCTGCTCAGATGGATTGAGCAATTTAATGGATGACCAGGAAATCTCCTACGAGGTACTGCATGGCGGTGAAGCGGAGACCTGTTGCGAAAGACTGCTTCAATTGGCCATGAGCCGTGGTGCGCCGGACAATGTGACCGTCGTGCTGTTGCAAAAGTAAGAAGAGAGGAGATTTGCCATGGAAGACCTATACATCGGTAAATTACTTGACAACCGATATGAAATTATGGAGCAGGTTGGTTCCGGCGGCATGGCTGTGGTCTATAAGGCCAAATGTCATCGCCTTAACCGCATGGTGGCTCTTAAAATTTTGAAATCGGATTTGGCCCAGGATGCCGAATTCCGCCGCCGGTTTCATGATGAATCCCAGGCGGTTGCCATGCTGTCCCACCCCAACATTGTGGCAGTCTATGACGTTTCCAAGTCCTCGGACTTGGAGTATATCGTGATGGAGCTGATTGATGGGATTACCCTCAAGCAGTATATGCATCGCAAGGGGGAGCCTCTGAACTGGCGGGAGGCTCTGCACTTCATTACCCAGATTGTGAAAGCTTTGGGCCACGCCCACAGCCGTGGCATTATTCACCGGGACATTAAGCCCCAGAATATTATGGTTTTGCGGGATGGCAGCGTAAAGGTGGCTGATTTCGGCATTGCCCGGCTCACATCGGCCCAACAGTCAACTTTGACCCAGGAAGCCTTGGGTTCGGTGCACTATATTTCACCCGAACAGGCCCGTGGAAGCCGGATTGATGCCCGCAGTGACCTCTATTCTGTGGGTGTGGTGCTGTATGAAATGCTGACCGGGCGGCTTCCTTTTGAAGGGGACTCTCCGGTTTCGGTGGCCATTCAGCACATCAGCTCCATCCCTCTGCCCCCCCGGGAGCTCAATCCCGAGGTGCCCGAGGCGCTGGAGGCCATCACCATGAAGGCCATGGCCTCCAACATGGACCAGCGGTATGTGAACGCCGACGAGATGCTGGTGGACTTAGAGGAGTTTCGGAAAAATCCTAACATTAACTTTGATTATGATCTGGCGGATTTGTCTACCGGCTCCGAGATTGACGAGCCTACCAGGGCTATCCCGGTGGCGAAGCTGCCGCCTCAGGCGGTTCGCCCTGCTCGGCGGCCCGCTGAACTGTCGCCAGAGGATGACGAAGAGGAAGAGGAGGAGTACGATACGGCACGCAGAAGAAGAAAACAGAGTAATTTAGGCCCAATTTTAATGGGTGTGGGTGCCATACTCATCTTTTTCATTGGAATTGGATACTTCATCTATGTCACGTTCCTCAGTGGTTTGATGGAGCCAGCCGACCTCTATACCATTCCCCAACTGGTGGGAAAAAGCTGGACGGAAATTCAGATGGATCGTACCATCACCGGTACTTTTACTGTGGAGCAAAGCGGTGTGGTATACAGCGATGAAGTTCCGTTGGGACAAATCATCCACCAGGAGCCCAGTGCCGGAGAAAAGCGCAAGGCCGGAGACTTGACCATTACGGTTCAAGTCAGTGCAGGTCAGCAGAGCGTCAGCATGGTGGCGTTGGACAACAAGGAGTACCGGGAAGCCCAACTGGAAATCCAGGGGCTGGGGTTGAAGGCGGATACTCCTGATTATGTGGCATCGGATACCGTGCCCAAAGGGTATGTGGTTTCCCATACACCAAGAGCTGGCGAAACGGTGGAGCCAGGCGATATTGTGCATCTTATTATCAGCACTGGCCCGACGAGTAAAGTAATTACGGTCAGTGACTTCACCGGTGTTGATTTGGCACAGGCTAAGCGGATGATTGCCCAGAATGGACTTACCTTCGGTGAGGCGGTCCAGGTGCCCGACATGAGTTTGCCCGGCACAGTACTGAAGCAGGACCCTGTCTACCTATCTGAGGTGCCTGAGGGAACGGTAGTCAATCTGACCGTCAGCCAGGGCCCTGATGCCGAGGAAATTCCGCCCGAGTTTAGCCCAAGTCCGGAGCCTACTGCTGCACCCAGTCAATCGGAAAGCCCCAGCCCAATGCCTTCTGATACACCGGTAATAGCCCCATCTACACCAAGTCCATCCCCCACGCCGAACTATAAAACCATCTCGGTGGATTTAGGTGGCGGAGAGGGTACGGTACAGGTGACCATCACTGTGGGCGGCGAGTCTGGCTATAATAATGTAGCTGGCCGCAATCTGGGCGTTGTGAATATTCCGGTTCCCGGTATAGGTGTGCAGGAAGTCAAGGTTTATCTGGACGGTGCCCTGGTGGATACCCAAACCGTGGATTTTTCATCGTGATGGCACAGGGAATTATTTTAAAAGCCCTGAGCGGCTTTTACTATGTGGATGATGGTGAAGGAGAACTTGTAGCCTGTCGGGCAAGGGGCAAGTTCCGTCACCAGAAAATTTCTCCCCTTGTGGGGGATCGGGTCAGCTTTACCAAATTGGAGAACGGTACAGGTGCGGTGGACGAAATTCTGCCCCGGCGCAATGCGTTTCACCGTCCGGCCGTGGCCAACATTGACCAGCTTATCATTATTGCTTCTGGTGCCATACCGAAAACAGACCCATTTCTCATTGACCGTGTCACATCCATCGCCCAGGGAAAGGGCTGTGAAAGCATAGTTTGCCTGAATAAGTGTGATCTGGATGGGGCTGACGAGCTGTTTGAAACCTATCGAAAAGCCGGGTTTCAGACCCTGCGGGTCAGTGCCGAAACAGGGGAGGGAATCGAGGAACTGGCCGCCCTTATTTCTGGAAAGGTATCTGCCTTTACAGGTAACTCTGGCGTAGGAAAATCCAGCATCCTCAATGCATTAGAGCCAGGTATCCACCTGGCCGTGGGTGAGGTAAGTCAAAAGCTGGGCCGTGGCCGACATACCACCCGCCATGTGGAGTTATATCGCCTGTCCAACGAGGCTATCGTGGCGGATACTCCGGGTTTCTCCTCCTTTGATGTGGATGAAGATGAACAGGTGGGGCGGAAAGAAACGCTGGCCACCACTTTCCATGAGTTTGAACCATATGTAAAGGAATGCTACTTTACTGGATGTACGCATCGTAAGGAGAAGGGATGCGCCCTGTTAGCTGCACTGAAGGAAGGGAAAATTGCTTCCAGCCGTCATGAAAGCTATGTGAGGCTCTATGACCAAGCTGAAAAGGTGAAGGACTGGGAGCGAAAATAACCAATTAAAAGTTGCTGCGTATACTGGTATGAAGCCAGTATATGCGGCAATTTTTTATGTGGGAGGTCATTTTATGAAGATTGTTGTTGTCAAGTCCCCCAGAATGTTTCGGGGGCTGCTCCGCACCCTGTTCGGTGTTAAGTAGGAAGGCTTATGCATAATGGTGGGTTCTCCTACATACTATCCCCTAGAATGTAGCATGGGCGGGGGAAGCCCGTCTGACTGAGATAGGTAAGGAGAGAACGCACATGGAACTGGAACTGAACAGAACCGAATTGTCCGGCTATGACGAATTGGCCGATACTACCTTGTTCTCCGAAGAGACTATGGAGTGCATTGTGCCCGATGCCTGCCCCGATATGCAAAGAATTCTGGATACAAGAGGGATGGTCTGCCTGAAATCCAAAGAGGCTGGGGAGGGCGGGGTGGAGATGAGAGGGGTCATCCGTGCCTGTGTTCTCTATTTGCCCGACGGAGAGGCGGGAACCCGAAAAGTAGAGCTGACTATTCCCTTTACCTGCCGTTATGAGGGAGCCGGCATTCACCCAAACTGTCATGTGACGGCAGCCCCCCGGCTGTTAAGTGCCGATGCTCGGATGCTAAACCCCAGAAAAATCTATGTCCGGGCCGAAATTGCCTTGGGATTGCGTGTTTACGCCCCTTGTGCGACGCTGTACTCAAAAGGTGCGGAATGCGGGGAAGAATACGGGGTTCAACAGAGGAGAGAGCACTGTAAAGCTTATATGGCAACTGCTATACAGGAAAAACCCTTTACATTTTCGGATGACCTTCCCCTCCCCGGAAGTAAGCCAGAGATGGAGGAACTGTTAACCCAGGAGGTAAACTTGGTTTGCTCGGAAAGTAAGGTGATTGGAAGCAAGCTGATTTTTAAAGGCCAGGCTATGCTGAGTATTCTCTACCGGACCTCGGATGCTGCCCTCTGTACAGCTGTGTTTGAGCTACCCTTCTCGCAAATTATGGAAGTTGTGGGGGCTGGCGAGGAGGCCGATTGTGATCTGTCGGTTATTATGACCGACTTATCTTGTCAAACGGACCCAGATAATCAGAGAACTCTGACCGTTTCCATGGGAATGTTGGCCCAGGCAACTCTGCGGGAAGAGCGGACATTGGAATTTGTGAGTGACCTGTACAGTACCGCTTACGAGATAAGTACGGAAACCCAGGAGAATATGTTTTCCAGGCTTTCGGATGCAGGCATGCGCCGTCAGCCAATCCGGGAAGTGCTGGAGACGTCGGTGGGCGTGAAGGCAGTGGTGGACTGCCGCCTAGCGTTTGGAGCTGTTACCCAGAGCTGGGAGGGTGCTGTACTGACCATGTCTGCCGATGTGCGGGCAACTGTGGTTTTCCAGGGGGAGGATGATGGAATGTACGCCCTAACCCGGGCTGTACCTGCCGCTTGCCAGATGGAGTCTGAGCCGGGGTGCCGTCTTTCTTGCCGCTGTCTCTGTCCCGGAGAACTCTATGCCACCCCCACAGCCGGGGGAGTGGAGGTGCGCTTCCCTCTGGATTTCCATTTTAGGTCAGAAACCAACCGGACAGTGCGCCAAGTTTCTTCTGCTCGCCTGGAGGAAAAATGTCCACGGGATAACAGCCCAAAACCCTCCATTGTTCTGCGACGGGTAGAGGCCGGGGAAGAGCTTTGGGACATTGCGAAGGCCTACTGTACCACCCAGGCTGATATTATGGGTGCCAATGAGCTTGGAGACGAGCATCCTGCACAGGGGCAACTTTTGCTTATTCCCAATCGCAGATAGATGGATACAAGAAAAATGGCGACATCGTTACAAACGATGTCGCCATTTTTTGCCGTCATTTTTTCACCTTGCTGAGATACCGATAGATACTGGCCTGGGAGCAGCCCAGCATTTCGCCCACAAACTGGACGGCCCCTTTCAACCTAAAAAGCCCCCGCTCGTGAAGCTGCGCAATGAACTCCGTGCGCTCGCCCTGGGTGAGCCGGTCCAGAGGAATGTCCACTTGGGCGGCCACTTCATCAAAAATCTCTTTCATCATTCCGGCTACATCATTGTAGAAGCTTTCGGTGTTATCCCCCAAGGGCTGGACTTTAATTGGTTGTTTGGCCGGGGCATCCAGAGGAAAATAGTGATGATACACAAATTCATCGGGATGAACAAGCTTTAGAATGCTGTCACTGATGGAATGAAAGCGGCTGTCGTCAAAATTGATACAAAGAAGACCCACAGGCTCCCCGTTTTCGTCTTTGATAAACATGGTGGAGGAACGAATGGTTTTACCACTGGCTGAAATGCCGGTATAGTTTACTGCATAATCCTGCGTTTTATACTGCTTTTGAGATAGCATCCGAAGGGCCATATTGGTCAGAGGACTGCCCAAATCCCGCCCGCTGATGCGTCCGTTTGCAATGGCTACGATAGAGTTGCTTTCCGGGTCTAAGTCGTGCAGGGTTACCTCATAGTCCGGACCCAGTGCCTGACCAAGAAAATCTACCAACAGGGTAAACCGCTGTAAATATTCCGGCGTCATACAACGCCCTCCTTTTCCTTAAGATGTCGAAAGCTCTCTGCCAGAGTTTCCTGGTGAAGCTTATCTGCCTGGAAGTGGAGTAGCTTGAAATTGATTTGAAAGAATGTTCCGATACCGGCGGCAGCAACAATGGTGCCAAGCCCTACACTGCCCCCCATAAGCCAGCCCAGGAAAGTGACCAGCAGCTCGCTGGCACTGCGGCAGACCCCAACCGAGAGAGGCAGACGTTTGGCCAGGGCCACCATGAGGGAGTCCCTTGGACCGCTTCCCAGCTCGGCCACCATGTACATCCAGGTGCCAATTGCAATAAACTCAAGCCCGCCTATCATCATAAGCAGGCCGGGCCAAAAGCTGGTCTGCTGTTTAATCAGATTGCTGGCCAAAATCAGGTCAATGATAGGTCCGGTACAAAAGATGTTGGCCAGGGTGCCAATCCCAAAACTCTCTCCCAAAAGAATAGAGATGAGGATGATGATGGCACCGGCGATAATGGTCGCCGTTCCGAAGGACAGGCCGGTGACAAGCTCAATGCCCTGATGAAAGACATTCCAGGGGTCCAGACCGATATTAGCCTGAAGCATCATAACAATACCGACGGCACTGACGGCCAAGCCGGCCAGTACACGAAGGGTACGGCGGAGATATTGCATCTTCATAAATAAAGTTCCCCCCAACGCCCGGCCTCCACGAAGCCTACCTGGCGATATAGTCCGGCCACAGCGTCATAGCCACTGATAAGGGCCGGTGTTTTTCCCTTTTCCAGTGCTCGGCAGACCAGATGCCGGGTTATTTCCCTGCCGATGCCACGGTGGCGGTACTCCGGAATTACCGCAATGGACGCCAGCACGGCAACCCTGTCATTCTCTGAAACCAGACAACTGGTTCCGATAGGCTTTCCGTCCAAATCAAGCTGGTAAAGCTCCATTTCACCCGCATCCAACTTGGCCCGAATATCCTTGGACCAGACCTCCAGCGTGTAATGGGTGCGATAAAATTCGTGGCTTTGCTGAAGCACCGAGAACACCTGGGCCAAGTCGGTGCAGGGAAACAGGGGCAGGGAAGAGGGGGAACAGGTGTCCTGCCTGTAATACATATAGTAAGAGGACTCGGTGATGCCGCCCAGAAGTCGTTGCAGGGCCTCACAGTCGGCCCAATTGGTATCCACCTCATGGATGCCGTGGGCCTGGATAAAGGCGGCCAGCTCGGTCGCAGGCAGGCGTCCATCGGAGGAGCAGGTAAGCACCCCGTCCTTTATATAGAGGGCACAGGCGGGGGAGTCCTCCACCGTGCCAACCCAGAAGGTGGCATCGGAATGGCTGTCACCATAGCAGCGACGGGAGGAAAGACACTTAGAGCCATAAATGGGCTCAATGTTACAGGCGGCGGCAAAAAGTGTTTCATTTTCAGCGTGAACCTGTTGGAGCATGGAAATTCCTCCAATGTTATTATAGTATTCATTCACTCTAACATACTTCTTTTCGCTATGCAATGGAATTTCTTAAAATAGGGGATAAAATTTATTACTGTGAGAATCTTTTGTATTTTACTAAGAAAAAGAAATGTAAATTGTGCATATTAACTATGTGCGCAAAAGTCGTGCTCTGCTTTTTACACATTTTTGTTGACAAGTTATTCTTATCGTGATAATATGCTGATATTAAAAGAGGAGGTGAAATACCGCATGAAAACTGTTATCAGCACCGAGAAGGCCCCCGGCGCCATCGGCCCCTATTCTCAGGCCATCAACACCGGCAGCCTCATCTTCGTTTCTGGCCAGCTTCCGCTGGACCCTGCCACCGGCACGTGCCCCGAGGACATCAGGGGCCAGACGAGTCAGTCTCTGACC
>CAZHWK010000002.1:0-23096 GCA_964536405.1 uncultured Oscillospiraceae bacterium | reverse complement strand
AGAATATTCTGCGGGCGGTGATGGGCGAAAAAATCGGCACCATTGTGAAGGAGGAAAAGTGAGATGAATGAGGTTCACAAGGAATATGATGTAAAGATGCAAAAGACCGTGGACGTGGTAAAGAGTGACTTTGCCAGCGTGCGTGCTGGTCGTGCCAACGCCGCCGTCCTGGACAAAATTGTGGTGGAATATTACGGAAGCCCTACGCCCTTGAGCCAGGTGGCCTCCATCTCCACCCCCGATCCCCGCATCTTGCAGATTCAGCCCTGGGATGCCAGCATCCTGCGGGAAATTGAAAAATCTATCCAGATGTCTGACCTGGGTATCAACCCCCAGAATGACGGCAAGGTCATTCGCCTGAACTTCCCCCAGCTGACCGAGGAACGCCGTAAGGATTTGACCAAGCAGGTTAAGAAGTACGGCGAGAATGGTAAAATTGCCATCCGCAACATTCGCCGGGATGCCATGGATAAGTTTAAGGCTATGCAGAAAAAGTCGGAAATTACCGAGGACGAGTACAAGGAATATGAGAAGTCCATGCAGGATATGACCGACAAGCGTTGTAAGGAAATTGACGAGCTCACCACCAAGAAAGAGGCTGAGCTCATGAGTGTGTAAAGGCTTATCGCCTTACGTAAAAAGACGGGCGGTTTTGTACCGCCCGTCTTGAATATCATCTAAAAAGGATAGAGATATGGCCTTTTTCAAATCAAAAGAATTGGATGTGCAGGTGGATTTTGACCACCTGCCCCGGCACGTTGCCATTATCATGGATGGAAACGGACGCTGGGCCAAAAAGCGGGGCCTGCCCCGCACGGCGGGTCATGCCGCCGGGGCAGAAACCTTCCGGAGCATTGCCACCTACTGCAAGGAAATTGGGATGGAATACTTGAGCGTATACGCCTTTTCCACTGAAAATTGGAAGCGTCCTGCCGAAGAGGTGGGGGCTATCATGGGCCTTCTGAAAAAATATCTGCTGGAGGCCATCGGAAAGATGGAGAAGGACAAAGTCAAAATGAAGTTCTTCGGGGATATCAGTGTTCTGCCCGATGACCTGCGCCTTCTGTGTGAGCAGACCGAGGAAATTTCCAAACGGTATGAGGGCTGCCAGGTGAATATCTGCCTCAATTACGGCGGCCGGGACGAGATTATTCGGGCGGCCCGGGCCTTTGCCGCAGATTGCGTGGCGGGGAAGGCAGACCCCAATCATTTGACCGAAGGGGCCTTTTCCGACTATCTTTTTTCTTCGGGTATTCCAGACCCGGATCTGGTGATTCGCCCCAGCGGGGAGCTGCGGCTTTCCAACTTCCTGCCCTGGCAGTCGGCCTATGCTGAGTTTTATTTCACCGAGGTACTCTGGCCAGACTTTACCAAGGCTGAGCTTCATCGGGCACTGAGTGCCTACCAGAGTCGGTCCCGTCGATTTGGAGGTGTCAAATCATGACAAAACGTGTGGTTGTTGCGGTGGTGCTGGTTCCGGTTCTGCTGTTTATTTTATTTGGCCTGCCGCCCTTCTTTTTGACGGTGATGGTGGCGTTGCTGTCCATGGTGGCGGTGCATGAGGTGCTGTGGTCCACCGGCTGTGTCAAGCATGTGGCGGTGTCGGGCCTTTCCATCGCCCTGGCCGGCGTTATCCCCTTCTGGGTCTACTATGACGGACGGCCTTTGCCCGCCTTGTTTGGTCTGTTTATCTATGTTTTGTTTCTCTTTCTGGCTGCCATGGGCAGCCACAAGACGGTTACACTGGAAAAAATGGGGAGTGCCTTCTTTGTGTCGGTGATGATTCCCTTTTTCCTGTCCTCCTTTTTGCGTATTCGCCAGATGGAGGAGGGGATTTTCTTCCTCATTCTCCCCTTTGTCATCGCCTTTATGAGTGATGCCTGCGCCCTGTTTGCCGGGATGCTGTTTGGCAAGCACAAGCTGGCCCCCGAGCTGTCGCCCAAAAAGACGGTGGAGGGTGCTGTGGGCGGTGTGGCCGGTGCCGTTTTGGGCTGCTTCCTTTATGGGCTTATTCTCTCGGTTGCCTATGAATTTGAGCCTCATTACGGTATACTGATGCTCTATGGCTTTTTTGGCAGTATGGTTTCTCAAATCGGGGATTTGTCCTTTTCTTACATCAAGCGGGAATACGGTATTAAGGATTATGGAAACATCTTCCCCGGCCACGGCGGAGTGTTGGACCGATTTGACAGTGTCATTTTCTGTGCCCCTCTGGTGGAGCTTCTGCTGCGCTATATTCCTGCCCTGTAAAGGTGAATACCATGACAAAGAATATTTCAATTTTAGGTTCAACCGGCTCTATTGGGCGGCAATCCCTTGAGGTTATTGCCGCCCTTGGACTGTCTGTGGAAGCTTTGACCGCCAACCGGAAGGTAGACCTGCTGGAACAGCAGGCTCGCCAGTTTTCTCCCCGGCTGGTGGTGGCGATGGAGGATACAGCGTACCTGGACCTCAAGACCCGGCTGGCTGATACTGACATCAAGGTAGCTGCCGGGATGGAGGGCCTTTTAGAGGCCTCCGTTTTGCCTCAGGCAGATACCGTGCTCACCGCTGTGGTGGGGGTGGTGGGCCTTCGGCCCACCCTGGCGGCTGTCCGGGCTGGGAAGCGGATTGCACTGGCGAATAAAGAAACGCTGGTTTGTGGCGGGGAACTGGTCATGGCCGAGGCCGACCGCTTTTATGCCGAGATAGTCCCCGTGGACTCGGAGCATTCCGCCATTTTCCAGTGCTTGCAGGGCTGTGCGGACAGGGGAGAGGTCAAACGATTGATTCTCACCGCCTCCGGCGGGCCCTTTTTTGGAAAGACCAGGGCCGAGCTGAAGGGGGCCACTGCCGCCCAGGCTCTCAAACACCCCAACTGGGATATGGGGGCCAAGGTGACCATTGATTCAGCTACTTTGATGAACAAGGGGCTGGAATTTATTGAAGCCATGCGGCTGTATCGTATGCCCCCGGAAAAAATTTCTGTCATGATTCACAGACAGAGTATCATTCACTCCCTGGTGGAATACTGTGACAATGGGGTTTTGGCCCAGCTGGGGGCCCCTGATATGCGCCTTCCCATCCAGTACGCCTTTACTTGGCCGGAGCGCAGACCCGGCCCCATCCAGCCCCTGGACCTCTTTTCCTGTGGAGATTTGAGCTTCTGCCCCCCGGACCTGGAAACCTTTCCCTGTCTGGCCCTAGCCTTAGAGGCCGCCCGGATTGGGGGAACCGCCACCGCCGTGCTCAATGGTGCCAACGAGGTGGCGGTGGAACAGTATCTAAAGGGAAAAATCGGTTTTTACGACATTCCCCGTCTGGTGGAAAAGGCCCTGGCCGCCGTTCCGGTGATGCAGGCGCCTCTGCTGGACGATATCCTGGCCGCTGACCGGGCGGCTCGAGAAGCAGTCATGAGGTGACAATTTTGCTGTATTTTCTGTTGGTCATTATCCTGTTTTGTATGCTGATTGCCATTCATGAATTCGGGCATTTCATAACCGCCAAGCTTTCGGGCGTGCGGGTCAATGAGTTTGCCATCGGTATGGGGCCCCTGCTGTGGAGCCGTCAAAAGGGGGAAACCCAGTATTCCCTGCGGCTCCTTCCCGTGGGCGGCTACTGTGCCATGGAAGGGGAGGATGGGGAGTCCGACGACCCCCGGTCCTTTGGTGCCCAGAGCTTTTGGAAAAAGGCTGTCATTCTGGCCGCCGGTTCCTTCATGAATTTTGTGGCCGGGTTTCTTTTGATTTTGCTTCTGCTGGGCCAGAACACTGCCTTCTATGTCCCTGTGATTGGGGAGCTGTACGACGGTTTTCCTTTACAGGGGGAGCAGGGGCTCATGGTGGGGGACCGTATTCACTCCATCAATGGAGAGCGAATTTACACCTACTCTGACCTGGTGATGTTCTTAGACCGGGAGAGCGGTGAACCCATGGACCTGGTGATTGAGCGAAATGGCCAGAAGATGAAGCGGAACGACCTCCCTCTTGAGAAGCGGGAGTATGTAGTGAACGGCCAGACCGTTCGGAAATTTGGGATTGTCCCCACTGCCGAGAAGGCCACCGTTGGGGTGAAACTGCGAGAAAGTGTCTACCGTGCCCTGGACTTTGTGCGTATGGTGCGCATCGGATTGACCGACCTATTCACCGGAAAATCCGGTCTGAAGGATATGTCGGGGGTAGTTGGCATTGTGGGTATGGCGGTGGAGCAGGGCGAGGCCGGGGAAGCGGCCGGCGGAGTAAGTGTTGGCATCAAAAATGTGATTTACCTCATGGGCTTCATTGCGGTAAACCTAGCTGTTATGAATCTGCTGCCCATCCCCGCCCTGGATGGGGGACGAATTTTCTTTCTGTGCGTAAACAGCCTGTTTACTCTGGTGACCAAGCGCAAAATTGACCCGAAATATGAGGGATATGTCCATACAGTGGGCCTGATTCTTCTGCTGGGGCTGATGGTAGTGGTGACTTTTCAGGATATTGTAAGGCAGTTTGGATGGGGGTAATACAATGACCAGACAAATTCATGTGGGCAGTGTTCCAGTGGGGGGCGGGGCCCCTGTGTCCATCCAGTCTATGACCAATACCCGCACCGACGACGTGGCCGCCACCGTTCGTCAAATCAAGCAGCTTCAGGCTGCAGGGTGTGATATTGTGCGGGTAGCGGTTCCGGAGATGGCGGCCGCCAAGGCGGTGGGAGCCATCAAGGAGCAGATTTCCATTCCCCTGGTGGTGGACATTCATTTTGATTACAAGCTGGCTTTGGAGTGCGTGGCCGCCGGGTGCGACAAGGTGCGCATTAATCCAGGCAACATCGGCGGGGAGGACCGGGTGAAGGCGGTTGCCGATGCCTGCCGTCTGCGGGGTGTGCCCATCCGCATCGGGGTCAATGGAGGGTCGCTGGAAAAGCCCCTGCTGGCCAAATACGGCGGGGTGACCCCCCAGGCCCTGGTGGACTCTGCCTTTGGACATATGGAGTTGCTACGCCGGTACGACTTTGAAGATATTTGCGTTTCCCTCAAATCCTCCGATGTGCGGACCACCATGGAAGCCTATCGGCTCATGAGTGTGCAAAGTGATATTCCTTTACACCTTGGAGTGACCGAAGCGGGTACGCTGAAGATGGGAACTTTGAAGTCTGCCATCGGAATTGGGGGCCTTTTGGCCCAGGGGATAGGGGATACCTTCCGGGTGACCTTGACCGCCGACCCGGTGGAGGAGGTCTATGCCGCCCGGGATATGCTCAAGGCCATCGGACTGCGGGCCGAGGGGCCCAGCCTGGTGGCCTGCCCCACCTGTGGACGAACCCGGATTGACCTCATTGCCCTGGCCCAGCAGGTGGAAAAACGGTTGGAAGGGGTGGACAAGCCCATTACGGTGGCTGTGATGGGCTGTGCCGTCAATGGACCGGGGGAGGCCTCGGCCGCCGACGTGGGGATTGCCGGGGGCGAGGGGGAAGGTCTGCTGTTCCGCAAAGGAGAAATAGTGGGGAAGGTGCCCCAGGAAAAGCTGCTGGATGCCCTGTTTGAACTCATAGATACCCTGTAAAGGAGCGTACATATGCCCGCAAAACCAAGCTTTTTAACTGTATTTAAGGCCTACCGCCCCCATGGGGAGCTGCTGGATATGCTCTCGGCCTGGCAGGTGGAGAAGGCTGTTATTGACAAGGCCACCCGGTCCATTCAGGCCCAGGTGGTCTGCGGAACCATGCCTGCGGAGGAGCTTTTGCGCCGGGTAGAAGGGGAACTGGGTGCCGCCTACCGGGTGCAGGTGGTACTGAGGGCTCAAGCTACCCAAGGGATGGAGGAGGAGCAGGCCCCGGCCTTGGAGGACCGGGATGCCCCGCCACCGCCAGACGATAGGGATGCTCCCCCTCCTCCTGACGACCATGATGCCGCCCCCTCCCAGGAGCCAGAGGGGGAGGAGGATGCCTTTAAGCGGACCGAGGCCATTCGGGCCGCCGCCCTGAAGCAGGTGGCCTCCGTCCGCCGAAGTGCCCAAAAGGCCGGGAAAAAGGGCGGTCCCGGCAAGGTGATTTTCGGCAAGGAAATCAAAAAGGAGCCTATCCCTATGTCCGAGCTGGACTTGGATATGGGAACCGTGGTGGTGGAGGGCGATGTGTTCTCGGTGGACCACCGGGAGCTGAAAAAGCGTGGGGCCTGGATTGTCAGCTTTGACATAACCGACCAGACAAGCTCCATCCGAGTGACCAAATTTTTCCCCGGGGATGAAGGCAAGGCCATTGTGGACGGGGTCAAAAAGGGGATGCGTCTGCTGGTGCAGGGGCATTTGTCCATCAACCGCTTTGACAACGACATGGTGCTGGAGCCATACGCCATCATGCAGGGCACCAAACCAGAAGGGCGAAAAGACACGGCCACGGAGAAACGTGTGGAGCTGCACCTACATACCCGAATGTCCACCATGGACGGCTTGACCGATGTTGGGGCCGCTGTGAAGCGGGCGGCAAGCTGGGGGCACAAGGCCATTGCCATCACGGACCACGGGGTGCTCCAATCCTTCCCGGATGCGTGGCATGCCTCGGAAAAGGCCTTTTTGCCCAAGGAACATGAGGATGACCCCAACGTTCCGATCAAGATTATTTACGGGGTGGAGGCCTATATGGTCCCCGACCGTCCGGCGGTCAGCGGGCCCTGTGATATGGACTTCAAGGGCAGCTTCGTGGCCTTTGACCTGGAAACCACCGGCCTGTCCCGTTACACCGAGCGTATCACGGAAATCGGGGCCGTGCTGGTGGAAAACGGGGAAATTACCGCCGAATTTAACACCTTTGCCGACCCTCAGCGAAAGCTGGACCCGGAAAATATCAAGCTTACAGGCATTACCGATGAAATGCTGGTGGGGGCCCCCAGCCAGGAGGAGGCCATCCGGGCCTTTTTGGCGTTTGCGGGGGACAGGCCCCTGGTGGCTCACAATGCCAGCTTTGATATGGGATTTATGCGGGAGGGGTGCAGCCGATACGGCATTCCCTTTCATAATCCATCTATTGACACCTTGATTTTGGCCCAAAAGCTGCTGCCAAACCTGTCCAAGCACAAGCTGGACGTGGTGGCCAAGTACCTGCGTTTGCCGGAATTTAACCACCACCGGGCCAGCGATGATGCGGCCACGGCGGCCCGTATTTTTACCCCCATGCTGGACATGTTGGAGCAGAAGGGATGTACCAACGTGGGGCAAATCAATGCGGCCCTTCGGGGGGCGGCTTCGGGGGGAAGTGCCTGGTCCCACCCCTATCACCTCATCATTCTGGTCAAGGACCAGGTGGGCCTAAAAAATCTCTATCAGCTTATTTCGGCCTCCCATTTGAATTACTTTAAGCGTAAGCCCATCATGCCCAAAAGCCTGATTGAAGAGCATCGGGAGGGCCTGATTCTCGGTTCGGCCTGCGAAGCAGGAGAACTGTTCCAGGCCATCATGGAAGGGCAGAGCCAAGCAGAATTGGAGGCCATGGCCTCCTGGTACGACTATTTGGAAATTCAGCCCCTCAGCAACAATGCCTTTATGCTCCGGCCCGACCGAAAGGGGCGGGTTCGTGCCCAAAGTGAGGACCAGCTTCGGGCTTGGAACCGGGCCATTGTGGATCTGGGCAAGCGGCTTGGAAAGCCGATTTGTGCCACCGGGGATGTGCATTTCCTGGACCCCGAGGACGAAATTTACCGCCATATCCTGCTGGACTCCATGAAGTTTGACGATGCGGACGAGCCCAATCCTCTCTATTTCCGAACCACGGACGATATGCTCCGAGAGTTTTCCTACCTGGGGGAGGAAACCGCCCGGGAGGTGGTGGTCACAGGGCCTAATCTGGTGGCCGACTGGGTGGAGCGATTTGAACTTCTGCCCAAGGACCTGTTCCCGCCGAAGCTGGAAAATTCAGACGGAGAACTGAAGGATTTGGTGTGGGGTAAAGTGAATGAGCTTTATGGCGATAACCCGCCTCCCGTGGTGACAGAGCGTGTGGAAACCGAGCTTCATGACATTCTGGGACGTCACTATGACGTAATTTATATGTCGGCCCAGAAGTTGGTACAGGACTCGCTGGAGCATGGGTATCTGGTGGGCTCCCGAGGGTCGGTGGGTTCCTCCATTGTGGCCTTCATGTCGGGGATTACCGAGGTAAACTCCCTGCCGCCCCATTACCGCTGCCCCAAGTGCAAGCATTCCGACTTTGAAATCGCCAAGGAGCTGGGGGCCGGGTGTGGGGCCGATATGCCGGATGCCCCCTGTCCCATCTGCGGGGAACCCTATGCCAAGGATGGCTTTAACATTCCGTTTGAAACCTTCCTGGGCTTCGGGGGAGATAAGGTCCCCGATATTGACCTGAACTTTTCGGGGGAGTACCAGGCCAAGGCCCACCGAAAAACCTTTGAACTGTTCGGGGAGCATCATGTGTTTCGGGCGGGGACCATCGGCACGGTGGCTGAAAAGACGGCCTTCGGCTATGTGAAAAAATATCTGGAAGCCAGAGGCCGCCGGGTGACCAGGGCCGAGGAAAACCGACTGGCCAAGGGCTGTACCGGGGTCAAGCGCACCACAGGACAGCATCCGGGCGGCATGGTGGTGGTACCCCAGACCATGTCCATCCACGACTTCTGCCCGGTTCAGCATCCGGCTGACGACACCGGGACCGACATCATCACCACCCATTTTGAATATCACTCCATGGAGGCCAATCTGCTCAAGCTGGATATGCTGGGCCACGATGACCCCTCCATGATTCGGATGCTTCAGGACTTGACCGGGGTGGACCCGCAGAAAATTCCTCTGGACGACCGGGAAACCATGAGCCTGTTCACCACCTCTAAGGAGCTGGGCTTTGAAAACGATAAGACCCTTGGCCCCACGGGGGCGGTGGCCATTCCGGAGTTTGGCACCTCCTTCGTCCGTGGAATGTTGGAGGATACCAAGCCCAAGGAGTTTGATATTCTGGTACGGCTGTCCGGTTTCTCCCATGGTACTGACGTGTGGCTGGGCAATGCTAAGGACCTCATCCTGTCCGGAACGGCCAGCGTTGGCCAGGCCATCGGCTGTCGTGACGACATTATGATTTACCTCATTTCCATGGGAATGGACCCCAAGCGGGCCTTTAAATTCATGGAGGCCGTCCGAAAGGGGGCCATCCACAAGGGAAAGCCTTGGCCTGACGGCATTGAGGACGAGATGAAGAGCCTGGGCGTGCCCGAATGGTACATTGAGTCCTGCCGGAAGATTGCCTACCTCTTCCCCAAGGCCCACGCCGTGGCCTATGTTATGATGGCATTCCGCATTGCTTGGTTTAAGGTGCATCGGCCGCTGGCCTTTTATGCCGCTTATTTCTCCATCCGGGCCAAGGCCTTTGATGCCACCGTTATGTGCCGGGATTTTGATACGGTCAAGCGCAAAATGCGGGAGATTAAGGGCAAAATGGAGGATAAGAAGGCCTCCAATGTGGAGGAGGATATGTATACTACCTTAGAGGTCGTGTATGAATTCTATCTGCGGGGCTTTCATTTTCAGCCTATTGATTTCTTCGCTTCGGACGCCAACAACTTTCAGGTAGATTGGGCGGAAAAGGCCTTGCGGCCACCCTTTACCTCCATTCCCGGTCTGGGGGAAACGGCGGCCCTGTCCATCATGGAACAGCGGGAGGGGCGAACCTTCGTGTCGGTGGAGGAGGCGGCCTCCAGCTGCCCCAAGCTTACCAATACCCATGTGGAGCTCCTCAAGGAGATGGGGGCCTTCGGGGACCTGCCTAATGAGAGCCAGCTTACCCTGTTTTAAAGGAGGAAATTTATGAACCAGAATGACTTTAGCTTTGACAGCGACTATGTGCGTGAAACCCCTGGCAGTTACACGGCCAGAACCTTTTTTTGGATGTTTTTGGGCCTGTTGACCACCTTTGGGGTGGCCCTGTACGGCTATATCAGCGGACTGATGTGGTATGCTCTGTACACGATTCCAGGTCTGCATATCGGGCTTCTGGTGGCCCAACTTGTGGTGGTCTTTGTTCTGTCTGCCCGGGTACACAGCCTCCAGGTGACCACAGCCCGCATTTTATATTTTGTCTATGCCATTTTGACCGGCGTTTGCTTTTCTGCCTACTTCCTGCTTTTTGACCTGGGAAGTATGATCTTGGTATTTGCCATGACATCGGCCTACTTTGGCATTATGGCCCTGTATGGTTACTTTACCAAAACTGACCTGTCCCGGCTTCGTCCCATTCTGATGGGGGGACTGATTTTCTTGGTGGCCGTGGCGCTGCTCTCCTTCTTCCTGCCCCTGGGGGCTGCCGACCGGATGTTCTGTATCCTGGGCGTGGCGGTCTTTCTGGGCTTTACGGCTTACGACACGCAGAAAATTCGCTCCTACTACGACTACTACGCCGGAGATCAGGCAATGTTGGAAAAGGCCTCCATCTTTGCGGCCTTGCAGCTCTATCTGGACTTTATCAATCTGTTTGTTTACCTCCTGCGGTTCGTGGGTCGGCGGAAGAACTGAGCCCAGGACACGCAGCGGTTTCCATGGGCGGTGCAGGTGTCATGTGAAAAGCCCTATCTGCGTGGTGGCATGAAAACAGAAGCTATATATGATAGAAAGGATGTCACAGATGAAAAGAAAAGGTCTATGTTCCATTTCGCTTGCCCTTGCGCTGACACTTTTGCTTTCCTTGGGAGCACCCGCCTTGGCCGGGGAGGAGGCAGCTGCGCCGAGTCGGGAAGAGCTGACCCTTGCCGCAGTGAATGCCGCTGTTCAGTACGGCGGGGCCACCGCCGGGCAGTACGCCTTGTGGGTGGATGGGGAGATTACCCTATCCGGTACTGTGGGGGTCTACTCCAAGACCGAGAACCGTGCCCTGCTGGAAAGCGACCTGTTTGGCATCGGCTCGGTAAGCAAGGTATACACCACTGCTGCCATGATGCTCCTGATGGAGCAGGGGAAGGTTAACCTGGACGCCCCCGTGACGGCCTACCTGCCTGACTTTAAGATGGCGGATGAGCGTTATCGGGACATCACAGTGCGGATGCTTCTCAACCACTCCTCCGGCCTGATGGGCGGCTCCACCGGGGATGCCTTTCTTTTTGCCGACACCGAACAGACTGCTACCAAGGACCTTCTGAATCGGCTGTCCACCCAGCGGTTAAAGGCTGCTCCGGGAGAAATTGCCGTATACTGCAACGATGGCTTTACCCTGGCCGAACTGGTAATTGAAGCCGTTTCGGGGCAGACCTATGGTGAATTCCTCCATGAGAGAATTCTAAAGCCCGCCGGGTTGGAGAATACCTTTGTCCCACAGGACGAGTTTGACACAGGCCGCCTGGTAAAGACCTATGCGTCCCCCACCGAAACCCGCCCGCTGCCCCAGGATACCCTGGGCATTGTGGGGTGTGGCGGTATCTATGCCAGTGCTTCTGATTTGGCCGCCTTTGGCGGCGCCCTCACGGGAGAGGGCCTTCTTTCGAAAGAGTCCCGAAAGGCCATGGAAAACCCCGAGTATCTGCGGGGAATTTGGCCTGAGGATGATGCCGATATGATTGCCTATGGCCTGGGGTGGGACAGCGTGAAGGTCTATCCCTTTGCCCTTGACAAGGTGCAGGCCCTCTCCAAGGGTGGGGACACCCAGTTCTACCATGCCGCCCTGGTGGTCATTCCGGAGTACCGTATGGCTGCGGCAGTGCTTACCTCCGGAGGGGTGTCCACCTACAACCAGATGGCGGCCGCCAAAATGCTCACTGGGGCCCTGAAGGAGAAGGGAATTTCGATTACCGAAACCGCTCCCGCCCTCCCAACGGCCACCCCCGCCGAGATGCCTGCCTCTCTGGCTGAGTTTTCGGGTCCCTATGGTGCCTTTTCCCAGCAGATGGAAATTACCATTGCCGACAACAAGCTGACCATCCAATCCCTTACTATTCCCGCTCTGCCGCCCCAGATTTTTTCCTATTACAGCGATGGAACCTTCCGGGATGAGAGTGGTCAGAGTATTGTCAAGCCTGTGACCGAGAAAAATGGCCTTACTTACCTCTACCAGAAGGGGTGGGGGGAAATCCCTGGATTGGGGCTTATGCCGGTATCGAACTACCTAGGGGAAAAGATGCCGGAAAACCCCATCGCCCCAGAGCTTCAGTCTGCTTGGGATGCCACCAGCACAACAAGCGTCCTGCCGGTGAACATGAAGTACACAAACCAACTCTATGCCACCTTCTTTGCCCAGAGTGCCGCAGCGGCAGCTATGGGGACCCCCAAATATGTTCCCGGCTATATGGGGGCTCTGCGTATCATTGACGAGAATGCGGCACGAAGTGAGCTTCGTATCCCCAATATAGCTGGGCGGGACAGTCAGGACATTACCCTCTATGAGGAGAATGGCATTCCCTGTCAGACCAGCACCCAAGGGATTGTCTATGCTTCCGCCGACCGAATTGCCCATGATATCTACACAGGCGACAGTGCCTACTGCACCATTCAGGAGAATGGCTGGGCCCGCTGGTTCACCGTGGCTGAAGGGGATGTGGGCAAGACGGTTACCGTCACCGTGCCCGAGAACGCCGGTTTTTATGTCTATGATGCCACCGGTGCCGTGACGGCGTCCTCGGTGGCCTACGGCGACACCACAGCGGTGCTTCCGGAAAATGGGATGCTGGTCTTTATTGGTGATCCCTCCGCCCGATTTGCACTCAGCTTTGAGTAAACATTCAAACGTATACTAAAAAGAAACCGTGTACTTCCCATCTGGGAAGTACACGGTTTTATTTGTTGCGTTTAGGCTTTCTTTTTGGCCTCGGTTTTGGCCAGGAAGCGGTCTACCGTGATGATAAATCTCTCGTGGGTACCGCCGCCGATGGGGCCGGCTTCGTCAAAAGCCTTAACCTCAAAGACCAGCTTTTTCCCCTCTACCTGGGTGAGGGTGGCTTCAGCGTGAACCTTCATGCCGATAGGGGTGGCGGCATCATGGGTCACGTTCAAGAGGGTGCCTACAGTCCCTTGGCCCTCTTCCAGGGCGGAGGAAACGGCATCCACAGCAGCATTTTCCATCAGGGCAATCATCATGGGGGTGGCAAAGACCGGAACCAGACCGCTGCCCACGGCAGAGGCGGTATTTTCCGGGATAACGGTGGTTTCGGCACGGCCTTTCATTCCAACGGACAAAGACATAAGCGACCTCCTAAATTTAACCGGCGTTCAGCAGGCGGACCCACTGGTCATTGTAAAGGGTTCTGATTTCATTGGGCAGGCAGGCGAAAGTTTCGCACTTCTCTGCCATAAAGGTTTCGTCAGGATAGGCGAAGGGGTCCTGAGACACCTCGGGGTCCAGAGCCTCACGGACCGAGAGCAGGGGAGAGGAGTACCAGATTTCCTCCACGTTTTTCACACCGGCCTCGGTGGAGCACATGAAATTGATAAAGGCCTCGGCATTGTCCTTGTTCTTAGCACCCTTGGGGATACACATGGCATCCACATAGCGGTTGGTGCCCTCACGGGGCAGGGCAAAGGCCAGGTCGGGATTGTTTTCCTTCATGGAGAGGAAGTCGCCATAGTAGTACACACCGATGGCGGCGTTGCCGCCCTCCAGAGTGTCAAACATCTCGTCCATGTAGTAGGCCTGTACCAGGGGCTTCTGCTCGGTAAGCAGGTCCACCGCCTCCTGGATTTTGGCGGGGTCGGTGGTGTTGTAGGAGTAGCCCAGCTTCTTCAGGGCGATGCCAATGGTATCCCGGGAGTTGTCAAACATCAGGATGCTGTCGGCGTATTTCTCGTTCCAGAGTACGTTCCAGGTTTCCATATCCTCTCCGGGCTCCACCATGGTGGTGTTGTAAATAATGCCCAGGATACCGAACATATAGGGCACGGAATAGAGGTTTTGGGGGTCGTATTCCGGGTTGTGAAGGGCGGGGTCCACATCGGAGAAGTTGGGGATGTTGTCAAAGTTCAAAGGCTCCAGCATATCCTCCTCAATCATTTGGCCGATCATGTAATCGGAGGGGATGATGACGTCATAGCCGCCGGTGCCGCCGGCCAGCTTGGTGTAAAGGGACTCGTTGGAGTCATAGATGGTGTAGTTAACCTTGATGCCGGTCTGGGCGGTAAAATCCTCCAGAACGGATTTATCGATATACTCCCCCCAGTTGTATACGTTGACCTCCCCCACAGTCTTTGTCGTGCCGCCACCACAGGCGACAAGCGTCAGGGCAAGGGAACCAGCTAAGGTCAGTGCAATCCATTTCTTTTTCAATTCTTTCGTATGCTCCTTCAAAATGAATTTATTTCAAGGCACTCAGGCCAAGAAAACGAGATAAAATGAGGGCTTACCCCTGGGCCGTCAATGCCTGACGGCGTTTTTTGGCCAGCCTATCTTCTCTGGTTTGACGCAGATTTATCACCACCATCAAGGCCACAACGGCGACAAACATGAGGGTGGACAGGGCGTTGATTTCCGGGCTGATACGGCGGCGGGCCATGGAGTAGATATACATGGACAGGGTTTCAATCCTGGCTCCGGCGGTAAAAAAGCTGATGACGAAGTCGTCAATGGAAAGGGTAAAAGAGAGCAAAAGACCATTGACAACACCGGGCATAATTTCAGGTAAAACCACCTTGCGGAAGGCGTGAAAGCCATGGTCACCCAAATCCTGGGCGGCTTCGTAGATGTTGGGGTCAAGCTGGCCCAGTTTGGGCATCACCGAAAGCACCACATAGGGCACATCAAAGGTAATGTGGGCAATGAGCAGGGTTCCAAAACCTGGCTCCAACGAAATGCCCAGCATTTTGCCCAGGGTTCCGTTAAAGGTGGTAAGCCCCAGAGTGAACAGAAGCATCATGGATACGCCTGTAATAATATCCGCATTGGTCAGGGGGATATTATTCACCGAAAGGCAGACGGTCTTGAACTTGCCCTTCATATTGGAAAAGCCAATGGCGGCGGCGGTGCCCAGCACGGTTGCGAGGATAGCGGCCAGGGTGGAAACCGCCAAAGTGACCCCAAGGGCCGAGATAATCTCTTCATTATGGAAGAGCTGGATATACCAGTCAAAGGTGAAGCCGGTCCACACAGCCCGGCTTTTGGAGCTATTGAAGGAAAAGACCATCAGCACCAAGATGGGGGCATAGAGGAAAAAAAAGCAGAGGGCCAAAATAAGGCGGCTTCCCATTCGATTTTTTTTCATATGGTTACCACCCCTTCTTCGTCTGCACCGAAGCGGTTCATGACAGCCATGCATACCAGCACAATGATCATCATGACCACCGAAATGGCACTGCCGAGCTGCGGGTTATAGGCCCCACCGGAAAATTGCACCTCAATCAGGTTACCCAAAAGCAAAATTTTCTGGCCGCCCAGCAGGCGGGAAATGGCAAAGGTGGATACCGAAGGAATGAACACCATGGCCACACCCGAGAGAACACCGGGAATGGAGAGGGGGAAAATCACCCGGCGAAAGACGGTGAGGTTGTTGGCGCCCAGGTCTTGGGCGGCCTCTATCACACGCTTGTCAATTTTGGAGATAACCGAAAAAATGGGCAGGACCATGTAGGGCAGAAAGTTGTAAACCATGCCAAGAACAATGGCCCCCTGGGTGTTAATCATCTTCAAAGGTTCAATGCCAATCATGCCAAGCAGAACGTTGATGAGGCCGGTTTTTTCCAGCATGAACTTCCAGGAGTAGGTACGCAGAAGGAAGTTCATCCACATGGGAAGCATGATGAGCATGGTGGCCATACGATGGAGCCAGCCGGTTTCCCTCGCCAGAAGGTAGGCCATGGGATAGCCCATAAGAATACAGATAAAGGTGGCAATCGCCGCCAGCAGGAAGGAACGGCCAAAGGCGGCCGTGTATTCCGCCATGCCCATGAAATTGTCGAGGGTAAAGCCGCCGTCTGTGCCGGTAAAGGCGTAGATGGTGATAATGAGAAGGGGGGCCACCACAAAGAGGGCCATCCAGCCCACATAGGGGAAGCTGATTGCCTTACTCTTCATCGTCTGCCTCCGTGTCCTCGTTAAGTTCATCATACTCAGCGGAATAGGAGCTGTAATCGCCGAACTTACCGGAGTAAGCACTCTTTTTCATAATGTGGAAACCATCCGGGTCAATTTTAACCCCGATTTTGGCCCCGACGGGGGAGTAATCGGTGGTCTGAATGAGCCACTTAAAGCCTTGGAAATCCACGATAATATCGTAATGCATGCCCTTGAAGGTGACTTCGGTCACTGTGCCGGTAATCTGGCCCTGCTCCACGGGGACAATGTCAATGTCCTCGGGGCGGATGACTACATCCACAGGCTCGTTGGGGGCAAAACCGCTATCCAAACAGGGGAATTTTTTGCCGTAGAGCTTGACCACCTTATCCTCGGGCATGGTGCCGTCGATGATATTACTCTCACCAATGAAATCGGCCACAAAGGCATTTTTGGGTTCATTATAAATGTCAACCGGGGTGCCGATTTGCTGAATGTTGCCCTTGTCCATGACCACCACGGTGTCGCTCATGGTAAGGGCCTCTTCCTGGTCATGGGTGACATAGATAAAGGTGATGCCGACCTGCTGCTGAATTCGCTTGAGTTCCACCTGCATGTCCTTGCGGAGTTTTAAGTCCAGGGCACCCAAAGGCTCGTCCAACAGAAGGACTTGGGGGCGGTTGACAATGGCACGGGCAATGGCCACCCGCTGCTGTTGGCCGCCAGAGAGGGAGTCCACCTTCCGTTTGCCGTAACCAGGGAGGTTTACAAGCTCCAGTGCCTCTTCCACCCGACGTTCAATCTCCTTTTCGGGCACCTTGGCAATACGCAGGCCAAAGGCCACATTTTCGAAGATATTCATGTGGCTGAACAGAGCGTATTTCTGGAATACCGTGTTGATTTTGCGCTGATACGGCGGCACATCATTGATGCGTTTGCCGTCAAAAAACACGTCCCCCGAAGTCGGCGTCTGAAACCCGCCGATGATACGGAGGGTGGTGGTCTTGCCACAGCCGCTGGGTCCGAGGAGCGTGAGGAATTCCTTATCGTTGATGTACAAGTTGAGATGATCCAAAATCACCTCGTCGTCAAACTTCATGACGCAATCCGACAGGCGGATAAGCTCTTTGGACATGTATCCTCCCCCATTTCTTGTAAAGTGGTAAAAAAGGGGCATACCCCACCGGCGGTTGGGTACGCCCTTCTTAACGAACCAAATATATATGGTATTGTGGGAAATGTCAATGCTATTTTCCACTTTTCCTCCCCCTTTTTTTACAAGAGAAAAAAACGGGTCAAACCGTTGCTGTCCGTAGGGCTTGACAGGATGAAAAAAAGTAAAAATAAAAAAACCCGTAAGGGGAGAAAAATCAAAGGTTTTTATAGGGTGGAAGATTAGCTCTTGATGGCGTATCCGGGGAAAAATTCCGACACAAAGTCCACGTCGGATACCGTCCAGACTTTTCCGTTCAAATCATTCAAAATGCCGGCATCGGTGGTGAAGTTGAAGCAGAGCTTGTAGGACCACAGGGCCTGAATTTTGCGGCCATACTCCCGATTGTCCCGTTCCCGGCCGTACTTGCCGTCCCCCAACAAAGGGTGACCGGCGGCGGCGAACTGGGCCCTGATTTGGTGGGTGCGCCCGGTAATCAGCTCACATTCCACCAGGGAGAGCCCGTTTTGGGAGGCTAACATTTTATATAAGGTAATGGCCGTTTTGCCCCCGGGAACCGGCTTTTGATGGACGGTCACCTGCTTTTTCACCTCGTCCTTGAGAATAAAACCCTCCAGCTTTCCTTGCGCAGTGGGCATTTTGCCTTGAATGACGCAGAGGTAGTGTTTAGAAAGCTCCCGGTCCTTAATTTTCTGATTCATAATCCGCAGGGTTTCGGCATTTTTGGCGGCAATGACAATGCCCCCGGTATTTCGGTCGATGCGGTTGCACAGGGCAGGGGTAAAGGAATTCTCCTCCCGGGGGTCCCATTCCTTTTTTTGATAAAGGTAGGCTTGAATGTGGGTAATCAGGGTGGCAACCCGCTCTTTTTCGTCGGGATGACACAAAAGGCCGGGACGCTTGTTCACCAACAGAAGGTTGTCGTCTTCATATACGATATCCAAGATCGGCTTAAAAACCGACAAAAAGGCATTTTCAGGCGCAGGTGCGTCAAAAAATTCGTCGTTGATATATAGCTGAAGTATATCCCCAAGCTCTAGTCGGGTATCCCGTTTAGAGCCCTTGCCGTTGACCTTAACCCGTTTCAGGCGGATATATTTCTGGGCCAAGGGAGCGGGGAGGACGGGCAATGTTTTGGCCAGCCAGCGGTCAAGACGCTGCCCGGCATCGTTCTTTCCAATCACAAATTCTTTCATGCATATTCCCCCAGTTGGAAACAGCATAACATAAAATATGAAAAAATCAAAGAAAGTATTTGACATTCGCCTGAATTTTCATTATAATACTCGCTGTACCATTCTGCGAGGTGTACTATGCGACTTAACCTAAAAGATATCATACACGTTCCCGGCGGGTCAATTCCCTTTGAGTTCCAGTTGGATTTTTCTGACCTGGAGTTTTACGGCATGACTCCCGCTACGCAGCCGGTCCGGGTTTCCGGGCGGGTTCGCAATATGGCGGATGCGTTGGTTCTGGAAGGGGAGGCCGTCACCACTCTGTCTCTGTTCTGCGACCGGTGCTTACAGCCGTATGCGGAGGAGAAGTCGGTCCCGCTTGACACACTGCTGGCTACCGAGCTGGCAGGGGAGGAGAGCGACGAAATCGTCCTGTTGGACGGCGACGAGGTGGACCTGGACGAGTTGGTGCGCGAGGCATTCATCCTCGGTATGGATACCAAGCATCTCTGCTCAGAAAACTGCAAGGGACTTTGTTCCGGCTGCGGCGTGGATTTAAACCACGAAGAATGCCGGTGCAAACCTGAGGTAGACCCCCGTTTGGCGTCGCTCGCCAAGCTATTGGAGGACAAGGACTGAGCGAGCGACCGAGAAAGCAAACATAAGGAGGTGTCATAAATGGCAGTCCCTAAGAGTAAAGTATCCAAGCAGCGCCGCAACAAACGCCGCAGCTCCGTGTGGAAGCTGGAGACTCCCAACTCCACTACTTGCCCCAAGTGCGGTGCCGTGCGCCTGCCCCACCGTATCTGCAAGGCTTGCATGACTTACGGCGACAAGGACCTGAACAAGGCCGAGGCGAAATAATCGAACACGCAAAAAGAAGAGGGGTTTTGTCCCCTCTATCTTTTTGCCCGCAGATAGGGTATAATAACAGCAAGGCGGTTATGATACCGTTTGATGGCACGATTTTCTCCTTTCCTGCGGAAAGAATCTCGAACGATGCCAATGATACCACATCAGCAAATCTGATGTGGTATCATATAATACATATTATACGCTCTGATAAACATGAGGTGAGCCCATGAGCAAAACCGTCATTGAAAGCATCGACCCCCGCAGTCCCGCCGAGCGGGCCGGAGTGAGGAAAGGGGAGACCCTATTGCGGGTCAATGGTCACCCTATTGTGGATGTGTTGGACTATAAATTTTATACCTACGACCCGGAACTGACCCTGGAACTGGCAAAGGATGAAACGGTCAGAACCGTTACCCTCCAAAAAGAGGAGGGCGAGGACCTGGGCCTGAACTTTCAGACCTACCTGATGGACAAGGCCAGAAGCTGTGCAAACCAGTGTGTATTCTGCTTTGTGGACCAGCTACCCAAGGGGATGCGGGAAAGCCTGTACTTCAAGGACGACGATGCTCGGCTCTCCTTCCTGATGGGCAACTATATTACCCTCACAAACCTCTCTGACCGGGAGGCCCAGCGGATTTGTGACCTGCACATTTCTCCCATCAACATTTCGGTACACGCCACCGAGCCAGAGCTGCGTGCCATGCTTCTGGGGCATCGCAACGGTGGCCGTGGGCTGGAGCTGATGAAAAAATTTGCCCAAGCCGGCATTATTATGAACTGCCAGATCGTGTCTTGCCCTGGGCTTAATGACGGCCCCCATCTGCAAAGAAGCATGGAGGATTTAGCTGCCCTATATCCGGCGGTAAACAGTGTTTCCATCGTCCCTGTGGGCCTAACCTGCCATCGGGAGGGGCTGTACCCGCTGAAGCCATACGAGCCTGCCAGCGCCGCCCGGGTGGTAGATATGGTAGAGGCTTTCGGGGAGGCTTGTAAGGAGAAGTACGGCACAACCCTCTTCTGGTGCTCGGACGAACTTTACCTTCGGGCCAATCGGGACATTCCGGAGGATACCTACTTTGAAGACTATACCCAGCTGGAAAACGGCGTGGGTATGATGCGCCTTCTGCGCACCGAGTTTGACAGTGCCCTGGGTCTGATGGACGAGGTGGAGGGGGTCAGCCCCTATTCCACCGCCTGCGGGGTAGATGTTGCCCCCTGGATAGCGGAAATCGTTGACAGGGCGGCCGCAAAATGCCATACTGTGGGAAAGGTTCATGCCATTGAAAACCGCTTCTTCGGGCCGACCATCACGGTTTCGGGCCTTGTGACCGGCGGGGATCTCATTGACCAGCTTCGGGACAAGCCCCTTGGGGAGCGGCTTCTCATTCCGGTGAATATGCTCCGCCATGGGGAGGACGTCTTTTTGGACGATGTGACCATCGCCGATGTGGAGCGGGAACTGGGCGTGAAAGTCGTTCCGGTCAATCAGGATGGCTTTGACCTGTGTGACGCCATTTTTAATGTGTAACAAGCGGCCCAGCCGTATATAAGGAAGTGAAACCATGAGCAAACCTCTCGTCGCCATCGTGGGTCGCCCCAACGTGGGCAAGTCCATGCTGTTTAACAAGCTCTCCGGACAGCGTCTGTCCATCGTGCAGGATACCCCCGGCGTAACCCGGGACCGTATCTATGCCGAGTGTGAATGGCGGGGTCGTACCTTCGATATGGTGGATACCGGCGGTATCGAGCCGGGCACCGACAGCGAAATTTTGTCCTTCATGCGCCGCCAGGCCGAAATCGCCATTCAGAATGCCGATGTGATTGTCTTTGTCTGTGACATCAAAACCGGGCTGACCGCTTCCGACCACGATGTGGCCGGGATGCTGCTGCGCTCTGGCAAGCCGGTGGTGCTGGCAGTCAACAAGATGGACCAGGTGGGCCACACAAACCCCGACATCTATGAGTTTTACAATCTGGGTCTTGGAGACCCTGTGGCGGTTTCTGCCGTCCATGGCCACGGGACCGGCGACCTGCTGGATGTCTGCATGGAGTACTTCCCCCCCGAAGAGGAGGAGGAAGAGGAGCCTGACGTCATTAAGGTGGCCCTCATCGGTAAGCCAAACGTGGGTAAGTCCTCCCTGGTCAACCGCATTTTGGGCCAGGAGCGGGTGATTGTTTCCGATGTAGCGGGCACGACCCGGGATGCCATTGACAGCTATTTTGAGAATTCCAAGGGCAAGTATGTCTTTATCGACACGGCCGGAATGCGCAAAAAGAGCAAGGTGGATGACCCCATTGAAAAATTCTCGGTCCTCCGGGCCACCATGGCGGTGGAGCGGGCCGACGTGTGCCTGATCATGATTGATGCCAACGAAGGGGTCACCGAGCAGGACACCAAGGTGGCCGGACTTGCCCACGAGGCAGGGAAGGCCTGCATCATTGTGGTCAACAAGTGGGATGCGGTGGAGAAGGACGATAAGACCATGGATAAAATGCGCCAGGATGTGCGCCGGGATTTGGCTTATATGACCTATGCCCCCATCGTCTTTATCTCGGCCATGACCGGCCAGCGGGTAGACCGGCTCTTTGAGCTGATTAACTACGTCAACGACCAGGCCAGCCTCCGCATTACCACCGGTATGCTCAATTCCGTGCTGGCCGACGCCACCGCCCGGGTCCAGCCCCCCACGGACAAGGGCCGCCGCCTGAAAATCTTCTATATGACCCAGGTGGGGATTAAGCCCCCTCACTTCGTCTGCTTCTGCAACGATGCCCAGCTTTTCCATTTCTCCTATCAGCGGTATCTGGAAAACCAAATTCGGGCCATCTTTGGCCTGGAAGGGACCCCGGTGAAGCTGACCATCCGGCAAAAGGGTGACAAGGAGGGGTGAGTGTGGACGGTTTGATTTATACGGTACCGCTGGCAACACGCATTTTGTTTGGGGTTATTACCGCACTTGCCTGCTACTTTTTTGGATGCTTTAACGGTGCTGTTGTGGTATCCAAATATATCTTGCGTAACGATGTTCGCCAGCACGGAAGCGGCAATGCCGGGTTAACGAACTTTTTCCGTGTTTTTGGTGGGCCTCTCACCTTGGTCGTCATTCTGTGTGACGTGGTAAAAGCCATTCTTGCCATTTATGTGGGCCGATGGCTGTTTGGCATGTTTGGTATGGAGATTTTAGGGGAGTATATTGCCGGACTTTTCTGTTTGATTGGTCATATGTTCCCCTGTATGTTCCACTTCAAGGGGGGAAAGGGTATCCTGTCCGGCGGCACCATTGCCATTATGCTGGACTGGCGGCTGGCCCTGCTGGTCTGGGGCGGCTTTCTTCTGCTGGCCGTGCTGACCCGGTATGTTTCCCTGGGGTCTGTCTTTGCCGCCACCGCCTTTCCCTTGGGAACCTGGCTGTTTGTCAGCCATGAGCCGGTGATTATGGCCTTATCTATCGTCATTGGTGCGCTCATTCTTTGGATGCACCGGTCCAATATCAAGCGTCTGATCAGCGGAACGGAAAATAAATTCTCGCTCCACCGCAAAAAGGAAGGCTGATTTTTATGAAATGTACCGTTCTCGGCTCGGGAGCCTGGGGGACTGCCCTGGCTCTTGTGCTGGTGGAAAACGGCCATGAGGTAACGATTTGGTCGTACAATGCCGATGAGTGCGCCGTTTTGGAGGCCACCCGGGAAAATCCCATGCTAAAGGGTGTGGCCTTGCCCGAAGGTCTTGCCTTTACGACAGATATGAGCGTGGTCAAGGGAAGTCAAGTGGTTGTCATTGCCACTCCGTCCTTTGCCGTGCGGGAAACAGCCCGGAAGCTGGCCCCCATGCTGGACAAAGGAACCGTGCTGGTTTCGGTGTCCAAGGGCATTGAGAAGGATACCTCTCTTACCCTAACCGAGGTTATCCACTCTGAGGTGGGGGAAAACTTCCCCCTGGTGGCCCTGTCCGGTCCCTCCCACGCCGAAGAGGT
>CAZHWK010000001.1:13183-26264 GCA_964536405.1 uncultured Oscillospiraceae bacterium | reverse complement strand
GTTATTGAGCCAGTACATTGCCGCCATGGTGTCAGGCGGATAGACCTTCTTTGTGGTCTTGACCCGGACCGGCTTGCTTTCTCCAGTCTTGGGGTCTACGTCAACCGTCTTTTCAGACTCGGTGACCTCGTAGCCAATGGCCCGGTCATACAGGGCTTTCTTGACCTTGGCATCAGCGACATCCTTTCCTCGTTGGTACGCCTCAGCAAAAGAAGGATGGTCCTCCTTCCACCGGAGAACCGTCCTCTTGGAGATACCGAAGGCTTCTGCCACCTCAAGGTCGGTTGCGCCCTTGAGGGCCAGGGACCAGGCCCAATCATCGTGATACTCGGGATTGTAAAGCAAAGGCGCTGCCATGGCCTGTCACCTACTTTCCGGCAAGGTAGTTGGCCGCCCAATACTCCAGGGCTTGCCACTTGTTTTTCTTCCCGACCTCGCCGTCTTCCTCCATCTTTTTCAGAGCCTCATTGATGATGGCCGCCGCTTCTGCCGGGATGGCCGGACTTCCAAAGATGGTGGTGAGCTGAGTCCACTCCTGGCTGTCATCGAAGTGGAGTTCTTCAAAGAGCTGGTCCGTGGACCGTATCATAGCGTGTATAGCGGCCCCTGTGTTCTTCACATTTGCAAAGGCTTGGAATTTGGTTATGGCTTCCACAAAAGGCTTGTGTAGCTCAATAGGAGCGACCCCAACGACATCCGGGCTTATGGATTGAAGCACCGATACCAGCTTGTCGAGATCGTCAATCTGGTGGGGCAGGAACGTGAACGCCACATTGCGCCAGTCGAACTCCACCTTGGGGGCAATGAGCTTCTCAAGCTCTGCAAGGGGCTCATCCAGAATTTCCTTCCCGATGTAGCTTTCCAGCATATCGTCCACATCGTCAATCATCTTGGCAATCTCCCGCAGGGTGGACTGGTCATCGAACCCGTTGATGGCATTGTGGGCAATCTGCTTAGAGGCTACCTGGGAGCGCCGGAGACCGCTCACGTCCAGGATGACGAAAACATCTTCCATGACACCGCTGTCCTTTGCGGAGCGCAGCCGGTGGTGGCCGGAGATGACTTCAATGCGGTCGTTGATGAGAGCGCAGAACGGGAGGCTCTCAAGCTGACCACGCTTCTTGATATTGTCGGTGAGCTGCTTTTGGGTTTCGACCTTCATAATCCGGGCGTTGATGTCCTGCTCCCGAATGTCTGCCAGCTTGACCTTGGCGATGACAAGGCCGTGGCCCATGTCTGCTACTACTTCGTAGCGGATTTTGTTTTCTGCCGCTGTTTCTGCCATCTTTCTTCCCTCCATAGCCATTCTTTCAGGGTTTCCTTCTCCGTCCGGTCCATGAACTCGGACTCGTAGGTGAGACGGAAGCCCATCTTCTTGTCCTCCACCTTCTTGGTGAGGTTCATCAGGCCACGCATTTCCTTGGCCTCCGGGTACTTGGTCATCTGGACTGTTTTCAGGCTCTTGGCCTTTTCACGCTCCAGGTCTGTGCAGAGGCTCATGATGAACTCCCGGTTCTGGGCCAGCATGGTGAGCAACCTCCCCAGTCGGTAGGTGTTGTGCGGAACGGTCATACCGTACATCAGGAACACGGCATCGCTGACCTGGGTTCCAAATGCCCCCATGGTGAGAGCTGACTTATCCATACCGAATACACCGGCAATCTTTCCGTCGATGAGAACGGCCACATTGATGGGAGCGGATGAGCCAACGAAGTTATGGGTCCAGAGCTGCCGGTAATACTGTGCCTCCGCCCTCTCAATCTGGACCGTCTGCACCTTGGTCTTTGCCGTGATGGTGTAGTCCCTGGGGAGCATGGCACACTCAAGGGGGTCAAGCCTACCCTCGTTGGGTCGGGCTATCTTTTTCCCCTCCGCAAGCGCCGTGGCCTCTTCCGGCCGGTTTGTGGTCAGGTAGACGTTGACCCCATAGCGGGCAAAGATGGGGTGTCCTGCCGTCTTGCCGGGTTCATTCTCCTCATAGCAGACGATGAGGCACCTGGCGTCGGCGCATTTGTCCATGAGCTCCTGGAGCCCGGTAGCCGGGTCAAAGATACCGTACTCCGGTTCCTTCCAGGTCATCTTTCCGCCAGTGTCATACCACTTCTCAAAGCCAGCAGCATAGGTGGGCGGATTTGCAATCACCAGAGCGTGGGGGTCATCGTAGCACTCTTCGAGGTGCTTCCACATATCCAGAGGGCGATAACTCATCCCATGGAGGGCGTCGTAGGCCCGCTGGAGCTGTTCACGGATGAAGCCGATGTGCTGCTCCTTCCGATACTCCAGGTCCCGCATGATGTTGTAGAAATACTCCTTACCGGCGCTCCGCACCGTCCGCAGGTAGAGCTGGGCGTAGAGGGCTACGGCGGGGTCCAGCAACTCTTCTTGTGTGAAGCCATGTGCCTTTACCTCCAGCTCCTCAAGGGACTGTCCGGTGATGGCGTAGCCCATAATGCTTGTGAACATCGCCACGTCGCTGGACTCAATCTCTCCGGGCTTATACCCGGACTGCGCCGCTATGTGGGACATTGCGAAGGCTCCGGCGCAGGGCTCAACAAACCTGGTGTACCCGTTCTTGCGGGCATTTTCGATGAGGGGCTTCAAGAACTTCTGCTCTGAGGCCACCAGCGTCCCCAGGAAGAACGCCCCCGGATTTTGGAACTTTGCCACTCGATTCACTCCATTTCTTACGGATTTGGCTAATTTGATACGCCAGAACCCGCTTTTGATACGCCAAGACAGGTTTGAGCGACTGGAGCCGTTCCAGTCCATAGGGTAGGTTGTTTCGAGTATCGTGAGCCGCTGGAGAACGGCCAATGGATACAAAAAGGCACCGCACCATCACTGGTGCGATGCCATTCTTGTGGGGCAGCCATTTCAGGTCTGCTCCGGGTGGTCCGCCGACCGGGAGTTGAACCACGGGGCTCCCGTGTAAAGAGCACGGTGCTTTGACGTTAAGCTATCGGCGGGTATCACCACATCTTGTACTGTTCCGGTTCGGGCTGTTTGGGCGGCTCCGGCGCTTTCTTCACACCGGGAACCGGACTTGGGTCCGGGAGCTCCGGGATTGCTTCACCCGTATTCTTGAGCCACCATTCAGCAAATACCAGCCGATGGCACCATTCATTGGGCTTTCGCACATCCTCAAAGCAACAGAGGACCACATCTTTTCCCATTCGCTCGTACTGGTTCAGGATGCGGACGATTTTTTTCACCCCCTGCCGGTCCATGTGCTCGAAATACCGTGGGGTGAAGCGACACCTGTTATATTCGCTGAACAGGTAGCCGGGAGGGGCAATCTCAATGATGTTTCCCGCAAGAGGGTACTTGAGTGGAAACTTCGGTTGCCCCCGAGTAACGCCGACGACGGTGTAGTGTCCCATCGCCAATTCTGGGTTTGAGTATCTGCTGGTGTAAATCATGCGCTGCAACTCCTTCCGTATAATCCAACGAGGACCTCTATCCCTTCACTGACCGCCCGGTGGGTGTCCGTGTCGATAGACAGGTAAAACCGCTCGTGGACCATACACTCATACGCCCGCTTCATCGTATCTGACTGTTCAGGCGTAATTCCGAGGTGGAAGTCTTTGGCGATACCAAGGGCTTTGCGGTATTCCCGCTGGCTCACAAGGTCTCTCACCATATCTGATTTCTTGACCATTTCAGCGCCTCCGTATACCATAGCGGTAATCTGTTGTCCTATCATCATTCTAACAGACTGGCCACTGGTGTCAAACGGTTTTGCCTCATGGAACCTCGGAAAGAGCTGCGCCGTCGTAGCTGCCTCGCCCGCTTTTTAGGGGTGACATTTATCTACTTCGACGGTCTGATGTTACCACGGCGGTAATTCGCCTGTCAATGGCGACTTTTTGGCACGGACTGCTGATAAATCCCATCTATACCAAAAATCAGGGCCGTGAGACGCCTGACGCCTTCATTCAAATCCTTGTAAACCGTGCTGATGTCAACGCCCTCTTCTTCCGAAATTTCTTGAGCGGTCCAGGGTTCTTCCAGAAGATACAGGCGTTCGACGGTGCGGTATCTGCGCTTATCCTCCGGCTTATCGGACCGTTCACAGGAGATTTCATAGAGATTGAGCATTTCCCTGACGTGCTCAACGATGAGCTTGGTGCGGCCGACACTGGTTTTGATGGACTCTACCTGCATATCCAGGTCTGTGCTGTCCCTGGTCATCAAATCCAGGATGTCGAAAAGGTCTCCGTCCTGAACCTTTGAGAGTTCAAAGACTGCGTTGTTGCTGTGTGCTTCGAGCTCCCGGAAGTTCTTGAGCAGGAGCTTGGTGTTTCGGAGGCGCTTATCCATAGCCAGCTTCCTCTGGTCCTCCGCCTCCCGGTGGTATGCCTTGATGCCCTCCTGGACTGCCAATTCGGTGACCGCTTTTACCATGGCCGGGGTAAGGATGGGCCCTGAGCGTTCTTTCTTTGCCATGATGTTCCTCCTTCTCCCCCCTCCGGGGTCTACTCCGCCCCTCCCCCACCGCCTTCGGCGGCAGGAGAGAGACGGGTTTGCTTTATCAGACGCTTTGCTGGAGAATGCAGATCATATCAGTTTCTTCCCAGGGGCGCAGACCCATTTTGTATTCCGGGATTCCGATGACATTTCCGAAATGGCCGTATGCCGAGGTTGCCTTGTAGATGGGACGCCGGAGCTGGAGCTTGTCGATGATGGCCTTGGGCCGCATATCAAACGTCTTGGTAATCACGTCGGCCAGCTTGCTGTCCGGGATGTAGCCGGTGCCGAAGGTGTCCACCATGACCGACACGGGATTTGCCACGCCGATGGCGTAGGCCAGTTGCACCTCGCATCGGTTCGCCAGCCCAGCAGCGACGACGTTCTTTGCAATGTAACGAGCCATGTACGCAGCAGAGCGGTCCACCTTCGTGGGGTCTTTACCCGAGAATGCTCCGCCGCCATGCCGAGCATACCCTCCGTAGGTGTCAGCGATGATTTTCCGCCCGGTGAGCCCGGTGTCCGCCGCAGGGCCGCCCTTCACGAACCGGCCAGTGGGGTTGACCAGGAGCTTTCCGCTCTCCACGTCGATGTTGATTCCATTCTCCTGGTATTTCTCCAGAACCGGGCAGACCACATAGTTGAACAGGAACTCTCTGATCTCATCCAGCCGAGCATCCTGGCAATGCTGAGTGGAAATAACGATGGTGTCGATGCGTGAGGGCTTCCCATCGTCCCCATATTCCACTGTAACCTGCGTTTTGCCATCGGGGAGGATAAAGGGGATGTCTCCGCATTTGCGGGCCGAGGTGAGGGCGTAGGCCAGCTCATTGGCGACGGTGATAGGCAGCGGCATGAGGTCTCGGGTCTCGTTACAGGCATAGCCGAACATCATCCCTTGGTCTCCTGCCCCCAGCAGGGAACCGGTGTCCTTGGCCTTACCCTCTCTCACCTCCATGGAGCCAGTTACGCCCATGGAGATGTCGGGGCTCTGGCCGTCGATACAGGTCAGAATGGAACAGGTCCTTCCGTCAAATCCGGCGTCAGGACGGTTGTATCCCACCTCGCAGATGGTTTCTCGGGCCACCTTCTGGATGTCGATGAAGCAGTCGGTGGTGATTTCCCCTCCCACCACCACCATCCCGGTGGTGGCAAAGCACTCGCAAGCCACTCTGGATGCAGGGTCCTTTTCAAGCGCCGCATCCAGCACAGCGTCAGAAATCCGGTCACAGAGCTTGTCTGGATGGCCTTCGGTGACGGCCTCAGAAGTGAACAGCTTTTTCATTTCTTCCTCCTATTTCTCCGTGGAATACCACGGCTTGAAATTGATAATTTGCTCCAGCAGGGTCTCAGGGTGTCCGTCAAAGCGGATTGCCCGGTCGTCGATGTAGCAGACTGCCGGTGGCTTTTCCGTCCGCACATCGTCCACCTCAATTTCGTTGTCCTGGAGCCAGCGCCGAACTGCCCCCATCCCCTCCGGGGTTCTGCATCTGGTGGAGACGATCACCGCATTGTACCCAGCCATGCGGATGTGAGCGATTGCCTCCCGGATGCCCGGCACGGGCGGGTCGGGTATCTCCGTTTCTCCCTTCCACCCGCTCTTGTAGGAATGGATGACACCATCGAAGTCGAATACCACGGTAGGCTTTGGGGTTCGGAGCCACCACCCGTTCTTGCGCTCGGGGAGCTCTACGTTACCGCTCATCCTGCCCCTCCTGCTCCGGGATTTCCCCGTGGGTCAGATCACCGCAGATGTGAGAGTGGGCATAATATCCTTCTTTCTTCATCTCGGCATTGGCTGTGTCAGGAACCCAGCAACGGCATCGGTGGCAGTACAGCGAGAGCGGACCGCCCTCCCGAGGCCGTACCGGCCCCGCCGCATCCCTGGCAGCTTCGCCGGCCGCCTGGAGGACTGCCATCACTTCGTCAATGCGGGCAGATACCATTAAAGCCTTGCCCGGAACCGAGAAGCCGATAGTTCCGTTCTGGTAGCTTGCCATGATTTTGCATTCCTGCATCTCCTGCCCCTTGATAGTGACCAGTTTCTTCTTGCCGTTGGTAATGAACCTGGTGACCACGCACTTGGCATGGAGCTCCACCCCGTCAGTGGGAGCCTTGCTGGGGTCATTGACCCTGGTGACTTCACTCATTCTTCTTTCCTCCTCAGATGTAATTCTTTCCGAACTGCGCCCGGAACTCCTCAATCGTGGCCCCCTGCTCCATCATGTACTTTTGTTGGCCGTATTCATGGAGCTTCTGAGCTGTGGCGGCACATTGGTGGGCCGCCTCCTTGCCGTTCCGGTGGCAAGAGTCCCCGCAAAGGCCAACTTTAAGGCCGTACTTCTCAGACTTTTTGCGGAATGGGCCGCCGAAGATATGATGCTCCTCCAGCCACCCCCACTTTCCGCACTTCCAGCACCTACCGTAGTGCATCAGCCATCCTCCTCTGAAATCGAGTTATCCATCAGAGAAAAGTGACCGCAACAGTCATCATCTTCTACCAAGAGTCCATGATAGGGGCTATCTTCGCATAAGCATCGTGCGCTGTTCCCCTCGAAATTGAAGCACATATCGCATCGGGGCATTACGGTCGCTGCGCTATCCAGAAATTTAACCGTGCTCGGGGCGGCCTCTACAACCTGTCCATCGTCAAGTTCAATGATGGCCGTGGTAAAGTTTCCCGGGCCACTCTCAAACTCCTCATAGCCGACTCCCCACTGGTGGAAGAGACCGCTAATGGGGTAAAGCTGTCTGCCTTTCCACACCTTGGCTTCACATCTTCTCACGGCTCACACCTCCACTCCCAGAGCCCCTGCCTTCCCTTTGCCGGAATAGGCTCGGAGTAGAGAACAGGACTGCCAAGCAGCCACCCGAAGCGACCAGGGCTCCAATCTCCGAACGACCGCTCTTGCGGCGTGTCATAGGCCGTCCCGTAAAGCTCCTCCATCTTGATACTGTCAAGCAGATTTACTTGACCGATTATCATGCCGTGCGGGAGCTTGAGCAGGTCCTCCTCGCTGACAATGCCAGCTTTTCCAAACTTAATCCGCTCCACCGGAGACAGGTCATCAAAAAATCCGAACCCGGTCTTCTTCGAGGCGTGAATGGCAAGAGGCCCTCGGTAATTTGTCGCCCACCCTCTGGTCTCTACCCGCTTCCAGGGCTCTCCGGCAAAGTCCTTGGTAACGGCCAGGGATGCCCACGGCTGCCATATAGTAAGTGCTTTCACCTTTACATCTCCTTTCTCGGCCCCCATAGCGGGGGCCGATTGTTGGATTTCAGATTAGATGGCGAAGCCGACCGCCACCCCATACGAGCCGCTGGCGGTGTAGGCGTTGCGAGCCCCGTCAGAAAGGACAAAACAAAAGATCGTGGTGTCGCCGAGACACGGGGACCGGAGCCACCAGTACGCAGCGGAGCCTTCCCCGTTCTCAAACTTCTTGTGCCACGGGGTATCTTCCTGCCGGTAGAGCTCGTACCAGTGTCCTTCACCAGGGGCCGAGTAGTAGCTGCGACCGACCATCTCCTTTTCGGAGTACAGCCAGAGATTATCCACTGTATCGACGATTTCCTTGCTCTCGCCGCCAGCAGAGGTCTTCTTAACGACGGGCTTGATGACATTCTTCAAATTGTCCGGGAGCTTGTCAAACAGGTCGTTGTTCAGCCACTTCCGCATAGAGCAATCGGCCCAACCGCCGACATTGGTGGAGCGCTCGTTCATCTCATGCTCCTCATCAAGGACCCCCACCATGTCCCAGGAGATAGGGGCCTTTCCTCCATCGGGCAGATCATCGTGGTCGAAGTCAGTGATTTGCAGAATCAGCTTCTCACCGGTGGAGAGTTCAACGGTCTTTCTGGCCCCCAGCTTCAAAAGCTCCCTCGCCTTCCCGTCTTGTCCGATGGCTTCAATGTCGTCCCAGCTCATTTTCTCCGGGTCACGATAGCTCTCACTGTCACACTTCCCACCTTCCTCACCGCAGAGATTATGGCAACCCACGAAGGCAGGGATAACGACTTCATCACCAGCGGGCAGTTTCCCGAGCATATTCATCATTTCATAGACTTTCATTTTCATTTACCTCCAAAATCAAACTTCTTCTTGCTCGACTTCATCCAGGTAGGTTGCCTGGAGGTCGGCCATGTGGGTCAGCAGGGCCAGCGGGAACTTCTCGAAGGCGTTCCCAACAGCAAATCCACCAGCCTTGAACTCGTTGTCAGAGAAGCCCATGTGCCAGCGGATCGCCATGGCTTCCTCTCGGGTCAGCTTCATAAAGCTGGAGATGATGTAGACGCTCTTTTCTCCGTGGCCATAGGGAAGTTGGTCCTTGACGATATAGAAGGGGTACTTCTCCCACTGGCCCTGCTCGTTCTTCCGGTTTCGCATCTCCACGTCATAGAAATTGACCTTACAGATGTCGTGGAGAAGGCCGCAGACGGCAATGGTCTCTTCCTCTTCACCCGTTAGGTCAACGAACGCTACGTTTTCCTTGAGCTGCCGCTCGGAGAAAAACAAATTACGAAGCCGATAGTAGACGTGGATGCTGTGCTCCACCAGCCCACCTGGCTGGGAGAGGTGGAATCTGGTGCTGGCCGGGGCCCCAAAGAAATCGCTGCCCTCCAGCCATGTCAGGAGTTTGTCGGCTCCAGGGCGGGTGATGCACTTCTGATAGATTTCAATAAACTGGTCTTTCATTTTGCTCCTCCTTCAGTGGTAACCCTAACCCGCAAATCATACAAAACTTTGCTCCTGGCATATGCTCTGCATTGTGGCATCTGGGGCAAACGTAGGTGGCCTTTTTTTCTTCGGAGGGGTTGGGTGTAGTGCCCCTGCCAAAAGCCTTCCCACATAGCTTTATTTCCTCCATAGCGCCACCTTAGTAGTGGAGGATAGGCTGGGCGCTGCCCTTGCGCTGCCGTTTCTTCCCGCAGAAGCCGGGGTGGGCCTTCACGATCTCCCGCCACCGTCCATTCCCCATACGCCGGTTGACCTTGGTATATCCCCGGCGCTTCATCTCGGCTTTTGCCATCGCTCTCAGCAGTTTCCGCATTTTACTGTTCCTCCTTCGTTTTGTATGTCGCCAGGGCTTTATCCGCCATGGCCGCTACCTGGATAAGCTCACAGGCTCCTAATATGGCCGCCCGCTTGATTGCGTCCAGATACTGAGGGTGGTACTCGGTCTCATCCGCCCGGACCTCTGCCCAGTAGTGGTCAATCTGCTGATTGAGTGCAGCCATCTGTTCCTGTGCTTCCTCGTACTCCTCCTTGATGAGCGCATACCCTTCATGTGGAGAGTGGGCGGCGGCTCCGTGAACCGCCGCCGCCCGATGAAACTCCTCATCAACCAGGCCCGTGACTTCCTGGATGAGCTGATACATCATGCGGTCTCCCCGCTTTCTTCACCCTCGGGAGCCTCATAAGGGTATTCCTCGCTGTCGGTCTCTCCACTGGAATAGTCTGGGCAGTCCATACTGAACAGGACCTCATTACAGGTCTCGCACTCAATGGAGATATTCGCCTCAGCGTCCTTATCGCCGTAGATAACGCAGACGATGGTATGGCCGACGTGGGGAGCCAGCTTCTCAGCCGGAACATAGAAGGTGGCATCCGGGTTCGTTCCCGAGGATAGGACCACCTTGTTGCTACCGGTCCGAACGGTGTAGATGCCCATGGACTCCAGAATCTTCATGTCAACACCAGCAAACTGGCGGAGCCATCCATAGGGGGTTTCGGTGTCGATTTTCCGAACCGGCTTCTGTGCCATATAAAGCACCATATCGCAGGTGTCGCAGGTGATGGCGACAACATCTTCGCCGTCCTTCTCGAAGGCCACACAGATGATGTCATGGCCGATGTGCTTCTCCAGCTCCAGTTCCGGGTACTTCTCGGCATCCAGCAAAACTTCGCCATCGTTCAGGCAGCGGATGACCACGGACTTCTCATCCTCGGTCCACTCACAGCAGAATTCCTTTCCGGCATATCCATGGAGCTTGTCAAAGCCAATCTCCTCAGTGGCCTCCGCCACATCTCCAGGGAGCCCGAGAGGTTTCCCGGCCTCCAGGGCCGGAACCTCTTTGAACTCAGCGTCGACGACCTTTCCTTCGGTCGGCTTGTCCTTCATGTTTTCATCAAACAGCGTTACCTGGCCGTTGTCGATGGGCCGCATAACGAACATACAGGTTTCACGATCCCACACAAGCTCATAGTTGCCAGACAGGGTGCCGGTTTTCTTCTCCTTCTTCTGAATTACAGCGGAAACCGTGTGGTCAAACTTGGGCTTGGTGATGGAGCGGGTCTGCCGCCCACCTGCGACGCTGAAATCAGGGGCGGAGTCCTCGGTCAGGGAAATCTTGACCTTGACGTTAATCTCGGCCACATCCTGCTCCGTGTCCTCCATGCCGGTCAACGTGCTGCGGAGCACCTGGTCAAAATCGGTGCAGAGGGCGTTGAAGGTATCACTCTTGAGCGACAGGGGCAAATCACTGGTCTTACACATTTTTAGTTCCTCCTATTTTCCGTATTTTTTGAAGAAGCTGTTTCTGCACTTCTCACAGCAGAAGTCGTGCCATTCTCCGTTCACTTGGCAGGATGACCACCCATCATCCTCAATGGCCCGCTGGGCCTCCCGGTAGTCAACTTGCTGATCCTCGAACGGGAAATAATACTGGCTGCCGCAGTCATCACAAGTGCAAACAATATCGCCTTCTCCGTGGGTGGTTCCCCACTCTACTTCCTTGCTCATGCCAGCACCTCAAATCCCAGAGGCCAACTGAATAGTGACCTCGATCCTGGGGACATCCGAATAGAACTTCCGCACCTGAGCATCCACGACCTGGGCGTCATCTCGGTAGGCCAACTGATTGAGGCTGTCAGCAACGACCTTCCCCACATTATCCCAGTCGGGTTTCTTTGTGGGCCGGATTTTCCGGTCGAGCATCAAGCGAACCTTCTTTTTGCTGGCGCTGGCCGGAATCTGGTAGAAGGCTAAAACCCTCAAGTCAAGCTCTGCATTGTCCGGGAAACGAGTCTTCCCACACTGACGCTGATACTCGGTCTTGATTAGGTTTTCGTAAATCACCGTCTCATCCGGTGTTCTGGTACAAACGCCTCCGCCAGGCAGCCTGGAGAATTTGGGCCGTCCCTTTCCTTGGGGCTCCCCACAAACTGTGAATTTAACTTTCACCCTCCGTCTCCTCCTTCCTGTCCAAGTAGTAGATGTAATACTGGTAGCTCTTTTTGACCTTTTCCTTGCCTTGCCAGACCAGATAGCCATTTGCAGACAAGGTTCCGGCCGCTCGTTCTCGGTCTTCCGCTTTGAAAATCCTGATTTTCCCGGTGTACTCCATTACGAACCCTCCAAAAACTGTTTCATCTCATCAAACCTCCTTGATGCCTCGACTTTTCTCCACGACGGCCCCGTGAATTCTATCGGGTAGCAAACCTCGAAAATCCGGTCATAAATGCGGCTGTATCGAATGTCGGTAGCGGTCTGCATATCCTCCAGCGAGAGGTTGGTGGTCAGGATCACCGGGAGTCTGGCCCGGTATCTGCTGTCAACGATGTTGTAAACCCTCTCCAGGGCGAAATCGGTGCTGCGCTCCGCCCCCAGGTCGTCGATGATGAGGAGCTTCGCCCGATTCATCCGGCGTATGTACCGCTCCTCTTCATCTCCTTTGAAGTTTTGGGCTATCCCTAAAATCTTGACAAACGATGTCATCACCACCGGGACGGCCCGATCCAGTAGGTCATTTGCGATACAGGCTGCCGCAAAGGTTTTCCCGGTTCCAACGTCCCCGGTGAGCAAGAGCCCCTGGTTTTTCACCAGCATTTCATCAAAGCCATCTGCGTACCGTTTACAGAGTCTCAGGTTCTTGGCATTGTGCTTCGTGGTCGTAAAACTCTTGAATGTGGACGCCCTGAACTTGTCATCCATCAGGCTATTCTGCCGGAGCTTTGCAACCTGCTCCATTTCCTTGCGTCGGAGTTCCTCGGCTCTTGACTCCGCCTCTTTTGCCGTCCGGCACTCACACAAAACCGGAACTTTATGTTCGGTTTCTGCAACGCTGATAACCCGCTCTCTGGGTGTGTGGCAATGCCCACAGTAGAGCAAACCGCCCTCGCCTACATAGTCCGTAGGGTCAGACGCTTGCGCCCGCTTGGCGCTTGCAATGATGGAGGGAAGCAGGTCCCCGACCTTTGCGAAATCATCCATCGTCATACCCCTTCCACGGATTTTCCTCTTGGCTTCCAGACTTCTTTTCTGCCCGTATGAGACCAGGGTGCTTTTCCTTGACCCTATCTACGACCCAGTTCAAAACTGCCCGGTAGTCGCTGGCATACGTTCTGTTCTTGGAGCCCTTATAATTGTCCAAAATCTCAATCATCGTGTCGGTAGCGGGTTTCCCGTATTTCTGAATGAGCTTTTCATATTCCGCCTCAGTCATTGCGACGAACTCGGCATACTTCTTTTTCTCTGGTTCCTCTTTCTTCTTCCTGGGCTTTTTTGGCGGCTTGGGCGGATCAGGCAGGACATCAGGTTCACCCTGCGGCGGCTTCTGCGGGTCTGCGGGTGGGGGCTCTGACGGCTCCCCATCTACCGCCCCCGTCTTCTTCCGT
>CAZHWK010000001.1:0-13173 GCA_964536405.1 uncultured Oscillospiraceae bacterium | reverse complement strand
CGTTGGACTGTACATAGGACTGCTTTGGCGTTTGGCTGCTCTCTCTTCACGCTTTCGCTTGGCGTCGTAGGCTTTTCTGTCCAGGAACTTATACCATTGCTCCTGCCATTCGTCCCAGTCGTGGAGAAACAGGGCACCGTCCACTTCATCAACCCAGCCGGTTTTGATGAGCGCATTGACTATTTCCAACTGATTTAGGCCCTCGCTGAGCATATCGAAAGGAATTGCTGCGGCGACGTTGCGCCGGGTTGCACATTTGAGAGCACCAGTCTGGTCTGCGTTTTTGAGACCCCAAAGCCAGATGACGTTCAAAATGCCGAGCGCTTCTGCCTGAGAGCATCCAACCTCGCAAGCCAGTTCTCTCAGCTTCGAGCCGATAACGTCTTCATGGACGCTTATCCATGCCATTGTTTCACCTACCTCCCCTGGGGATAGCAATAGACCCCCTTCCAAATGGCGTTACTCCTGAGTGGTTTCCACTTGATCGGGGGCCGGTCCATCGTTCGTATCCTCGGGAGTCTCGCAGTTCTCCAGGACTTCCATGACACGTCCGAGGACCTTGTTGTAGGTGGATGTCGGCATACCGGTGGTGCTTTCCAGGTTGAACTCTGCCAATACGGCCTGGATGAGGTCATTCCCGGGCTCCGGTCCAAGGCGTTCCCGAGCCATTCTGAACAGGGCCTTGCGCTGATCCTGAGTGATGGGCGTCATATCTACCGGCTCCCCACCGCTGGGGTTCATATCCTGATACTCAGCGTCCGTGAATCCTTGGGAGGAAACCTCTTCTGCCGTATACATTCCCTCATAATCCGTGGGGAACGCCGCCCGGAGGGCCTGGGAGACCGCCACCTTCTCAATCATCGTGCAGGGCTTGGTTTTCCAGTTGGCTTGTCCCTTGTCGTATTCCTTGAGCGAGACTTCGCTGAACTTTTCCTCATCGCCTCCACCGACACGAACTCGGCTGACCCGGCACCACCCGCCCAGGAGCGTCTCGCCGGGGTAAAGGCAGGTGCCCTCTTTCTGGATAACCTGATCCCCTCGAAGGATAACGATGCCGGACTTGTGACCCCGATAGGCCGGGTTCTCTTCTGCCCGGCGCATATATGCATCCTTTCCGACGACCATCTGGGCCGGTTCACTTCCGAACTTGATGAGGTACGCCTCGCCCTGGGCAAACGGGTTGAGTTTCTGCGCCTGGCAGGTCTTCATGAAAAGAATGACTTCCTGGTCCGTGATTTTGTCGGCCTGTCCCCGGACCAGATAGCCCTTTACCGTGGGGAAATCAAGCTCAACGACTCCCAGCGAAGTCTCATAGGTGATTTTCTGCAACGAATTGTTCATTTTAACCCCTCCTGCTAAAGCTCATCTTGGCAATTTCCTTGTACGCAACGCCCGGAATCTGAATGGTTCCCTTCGAGGCTCTGATGAGCCGCATAACGGCTGCCTGGTCTACCGGCCTAAGCTCGAACCCGTTGACCGCAAGCGGAACCTCCTTGGTGGAGATACTGACAATCTCCCAGTCTTTGCTGGAAGAGACGCCCTTTGCCTTCGGCACTCCACCGGGCATACAGACCATCCGGCCAGCGCCTTCCATGAATTCCGCATCAGCCAGCGCCGCATCCGAAGCCTCGGTTTTCCCTTCCGCATCCAGCCGAGCGGCCTCTTCCAGCTTGCGCCTGGCCTCTTCCTCTGCCGCCTTACGGGCCGCTTCTTCCGCTTCACGCCGTCTGCGTTCCTGTTCGACGGTATAGTCGCCCATGGTCTTTTTCAGCACTTTCTCAGCGTTTTTCAGGGGAGTGAGCATCTCCTTCTCCCTGTCGCAGATGGTCTTATGGGCTTTGTAGGCCGCATCCTTGAGGGGCTTGAAGAAGTCAGTGACTTCCCCCGCCTTCTGCTTGAGAAGCACTCCGAACTGACCGGCTTCCTCAAACTCCTTGTCGTTCCTGACGATGACCTCCTCCGCCCGCTGCTCGATGAGCGAAACCTCGCCGGTCAACTTCGCTTCCCTCGGAGTAACCTCACCCGGCCCGGACCTGGGGAGCACCGCCACCACCGTCTCGGGGGCTTCTTCTCTCAAAACTGCACTTTCTTTCATTACCGATAACCTCCTTTGAATTTTTGAATATAGCTGTTTACCGTCATCAGAGCCCCAAACGTCATCCACGCCTCCGGGTCCCTGATGGGGTAAATCTCAAATTTGTGAGACCCGTCCCGTCCGAGATGCAGGATGGCCTTTTGCTCGAAGCTGACATCGTGGCTCTCGAACCCTTTTACATAGGCTTCAAGCTGAACACGGGCCAGCATTTCCTGGAGTTGGGCGGTGGTCTTTACGTCCACCATGGTCTTCTTGCCATTTACAATGCACGGAAGGTCTGCGGTTCCGGCATAGCGGAGGATTTTGTGATAGAGCCGACATTCTGTTCCCAGAAACTTCGGACTCGTTTTTTTGGCCCACGCCAGAAACCCATCAAAATAGCCCCGAAACTCCGGGGCTATGTCTTCTATCCCGTAGGACACCCAATTTTCAATGGCGTTGTGAACCGCTGTGCCCCGAACAGCCGCCCGCTCCATGATGCTATCGTCGATGCCACCATAGACCGCTGCGCTCAATGGCCGCATGAGGGTTGTAACGCTCGGAACTTCCAGACCGTTCAGTCGGTAGATGTGGGGTCCCTCATCGAATGTCAGCTCTGGAAAATCCAGCATTTGCTTTTCATCTACCATCGGTCTTCCACCTCCGCCACACCCTTCACGGCACCAAAGCGATCAAGCAAAAGGGATAGCGCCGCATCTTGAGCACAGTCTTCAAGGTGGTAGTGGTCCCCGTCAATTTCCATAAATTCCTCGCCCGGCGTGATGGGCTCCCCGCAATACTTGCAGGTGAAAACCGTGGGCGGGTCTGGTGCGTTAGGACATCGTGAGTCGCACGGGCTTCTCTGGCAAACAGCACACATCAGGCACACCTCCCGTTGATAGCCGCCCGGAAACAGGCATCTACGATTTCATCCTCCAACAGGAGCTCGGCATATCCTACCGGCAAGTGCTTCACCAGTACCTTCTGGTTGGTGAGCTTCTCCGCTTCCGCAAGCAGATTATCAGGAACCCGATGCCCAAGCCGTTTTTCAGCCCTCGCAACCGCTGACTTCATTTCCGACCAACTCCTTCCACTTTTCATAATTGTTCATCACATCCTCGCTGTACTGTCCCAGTCCAGGGGAGCCGCCGTTATAAGCCGTGAGTGCTTCGGCCAACGGGTACTTGCCAAGGAGCTCCGCCAAGTAGTCGCATCCGACACGGAAATTGGAGAACGGGTCCATCAGATCGGTTACACCCAGCCGGTCCACCCTGTCTTGGTGCCACTGGCGCTGAACCTGCATATAGCCCTCAGAAGCTCCATCATCCCCGATGATGTTCCGAAACTGCGTTTCCCTCTGGATGACTGCAAGTGCCAGCGAATATGGAATCCCTGCCTCCTCACAGGCGGTATGTAAGAAATCCTGGGCTATGAAATCCAGCGGCACATCGTATCGGAAATATCCTTGCTCCACCAACGCTTGCTCGATTTTATCTGCTTCGTGGGGGTCTTCTCCCTCTTCAATTTCTTCCGGCGCTACGGCGCTCAGTAGCGTTACACCAGTCAAGGGCTCTTCTTGTGCTTCCACCGGCGATTCTCTGTGACTGCCCGCCGCAAATATGAGCGATGTAGTGATTGCCGCCAAGAACACCAAAGGAACTACGCTGAATTTCTTTCTGCGCTTTTGCCTACGTTTTCGAGTGGAACGAACGGCGTTATGTCGATCTTCGGGCACTTTTTATACGCCTCCTCAAACTGTTCCGGGGTCTCAATGCCAAACTCTGACTTGAGCAATTCCCAAAGTCCCTCAGCTCTGCTCATTGCTGCCACCTCCGCTGAGGTACTTCTGCCAGTAAAGCTGGAGCTCACTGATGAGTTTCCCAACGTCTCCCAGCTTTTCCATAGCCGCTTGCATCCGTGGCTTCTCATCCCCGTCGATTTTCCCATCCTTTGCGATGTCAGCAATCTCGGCCTTTATGGAGTCCACATCGCCGTCCACGATGAGTCTAAGAGCTATTCCCCGAAAATCCTCAATTTCTGTTGCCAGCAGATCGTCCCGACAGATTGGGCACTCGTTACAGCAGAACCAGTTTAGGAGGGCTGGGTCCTTGTAGAGATCCGCCATTCGGATCACCACGTCAACCGGCACCTTGGTGAGCCCTCGCTCGTAATCCGCCATGCTGGACCAGGAAACACCGAGCAGATCGCCAGCTCCCTCTCGGCTTGTCAGTCGTTCGTCGTGGTTGGATGCTCTTTTCCTGGACTCGAAGTACCGGTTTCCAGCCGCTTTTGTGGGGTAACGTCCCATTTTCTTTTCCTCCTCTCTGCTGTAAAATTGCCTTAATGGTAGTCGGAGAATTTGGCAAGTTACCAGTTGGGTAACTTGCCGTCAAAAAAAATCTCACTGACCTGCTCCAGTGTTAAGTCCAGCTCCTTTGCAACGACGACTTTCTCATCATCGCTGAAAGCAACCTCTCCCCGCTCCTTTTTGTTGTAGCCGTTGAGGCTTTTACCGATGGCCTTTGCCATATCGCCTCTGGACTTTCCTTTTGCCCGACGTGCAAATTCCAGCTTCAAAGAGTCCATTCTTACACCCCCTTTTTGGTTCGTTGTCATCATTATAGTTACCCAAGCGGTAATTGTCAATAATTATTTTACCCGTCCGGTAAGATATGTTTACTTGTGTGATAAAATCGTCTATCATGTGCAAAAAGGAGGCGTTTACTATGTATAGCGCAAAGACTTTCGGTGAGAACCTCCGGGAGCATCTCTCTTCCCACGGCATCAGCCAGAAGTGGGTAGCCGAAAGGATGAGTACCACCACAGCCACCGTTTCAAGATACGTCTCTGGAGATAGAGTTCCAAGCGTAGAAAATTTGGTGGACCTCGCCCAGGCGCTCAACGTCTCGGTGGATTACCTTCTTGGGGTCAGCGTTCCTGCCAAGAGCCGTCCGCCTGCCGACATCTCCATTTTGAACGAGTGCTACGAGCAAGCGCCCATATCTATCCGCAAGATTATCTGGACAGCGCTGGACCCCTATATGACCTCAGAGCAGCGCATTGTTGTAGATGCCAGCGTGGCCGTCGAGGAAAGGGGCTCCAACGCAGGGTAAGCTTCGGCGCAAAAATTATTGAGGTCGATTTCAATAGGAGGTGACTGCTTTGGACCATGTTCTAACCGGCGATGAGCATATCAAGTTCAATGGTATGCCGACAGGTTATTTGCTCAGCGACTTCTGGGCCTGGAGTTCTTCTGATCTCCTCAACAACACCCTGCGGGGAGCCTATGCCGAGTTTGTGGTATCCGCAGCCATGGGACTGACCCTCAAGACGCCTCAGACCGACTGGACGGCCTACGACATCTACTATCCACTCGATAAAAAGACCGGAATCCGCATCGAGGTCAAGTCTGCTGCTTATCTCCAAGCGTGGAACAATAGCAAGCTATCCCGCATCCAATTCAACATACGACCTACACGAGCCTGGACCTCAGAGGGAGGCTACGAGGATGCTGTGCGGCATCAATCCGATGTCTACGTTTTCTGCGTCTACACCGGAAAAGACCGCAGCACTGCCGATCCTCTCCTCCTGGACGAATGGGCCTTCTACGTTCTGCCAACCTCAGTTCTCAATGCAAAGTGCGGAACACAGCAGTCGATTTCACTGGCCGCCTTAGAGGCCCTGGGGCCGAAAGAAACCGATTACGACGGCATTGAAGCCGCTGTTATAGAAGCATACAAATTACCAATATTTACCCCCGCAACATAGCCAATTTTAGGTATCTGCTTTTGTGCAAACTGCAAAAGGTGACGTTCCGGTCGCTGATACCGGGACGCCACCTTTTTTGGCCTCTGGGAGACTTCTGGTGCCTCCCTGTCAATCGGCCATATAAGTATATGGAAATTATCTGAAATCCGACCGGGAACGATTTGTCGAACCGAATCCTCCCAATTTGTATAAATGGTCAAAGGTTCGGTTAAAGGTTCTGGTTCTGGTATTGGTTCTGGTTACGACGGAAAATCCACGGAAAATCCTGCGGACAGAATACTTTGGGGGAATGAACATGACAAAACTAACAAAAAAAGCAGCGGCCATTTTGGATACCGTCAACACCGTCAAGATCGCAATATACATTCGAGTATCGACCCACTGGCAGGTTGACAAGGACAGCCTTGAGGTGCAACGGAAGGAGCTCATCAATTACTGCAAGTATGTCCTTGGTACTGAGAACTACTTCGTCTTTGTTGACCCGGGCTATTCCGCCAAAAACTTCGAGCGTCCAGATTTTCAGAAGATGATGAGCCGTGTCCGGGCTGGCGAGTTCACCCACATACTTGTCTGGAAAATCGACCGCATCAGCCGAAACCTTCTGGACTTCGCCGCAATGTACCAAGAGCTCAAGGACCTTGGGGTCACCTTCGTGTCGAAGAACGAGCAATTTGATACCTCGACGGCCATAGGCGAAGCCATGCTGAAAATCATCTTGGTCTTTGCGGAGTTGGAGCGCAACATGACCTCAGAGCGTGTCAGCGCCGTCATGCTTTCCAGGGCCACGGACGGCAAGTGGAACGGCGGCAAGGTTCCATTCGGCTATGACTACGACCGAGAACTCAAGGAATTCACCATCAACCCAGAGCAAGCGAAGGTCGTCAAGCTCATGTATGATCTCTACGATGAGCTCCGGTCTTTGTTGGCCGTCAGCAAAGAGCTAAATGCCAGGGGCTACCGTTCCAGAAAAGGCATTGCTTGGAGCCCGGTCACGGTCGGAAATCTAATGCGTAGCCCCTTTTATATTGGCACATTCCGCTACAACTACCGGGAAGAGAGCAAGTCCACCTACACCTTCAAGCCAGAGAGCGAGTGGATTATGTTCGAGGAGCACCACCCCAAAATCGTCACTCATGAGCAATGGAACCGAGTGGTCGAGACCATGAAGTCCAAGCGTCGTGGTCAGCCCGGCCACGGAGCATCTTTCAACCGTGGGAATGTTCATATCTTTTCCGGTCTCCTCACCTGCGGCTACTGTGGAAGCCTGATGAGAGCTTCGCAGGACCGAGCCCGCAAGGACGGCTGGCGTCCATCCATTTACAACTGCGGTCAGAAGCGCATCTCGGACGACTGCCCAAATAAGTACATCTCCGACATCGCAGTCGGTCCTTTTATCTTAAACTTTATCGCCAATATGATACGGGCGCACAAGAGCTTTGGCGTCTCCACTTCAATCGAAACCCTGGAGAAGAAGCTGCTGCGTGGCGACGCCTTCGAGAACGTGGCAGGAATAGGCCGTGCCGGCCTCAAAGAGCTATATCAGCATTTTCGTGGAGCCCAAGACCAGGATGAGAAGAACTTCATGTCTGCTCCCGGAGCAACAGCGCAGTCTGACGAACAGGAGCGTGACATTCTCCTCACCGAGAAGCGCCGCAAGGAACGTGCCCTGGGCCGACTCAAGGCGATCTACCTGTATAGCGATGAAGACCAGGCTATCAGCGAGTCCGAATATGTTGTGGACCGCAAGCGGCTGGTTGACGAACTGGAAACTATCGACGCCCGTCTTTCCGAGATAGACGAAGCCCTTTCCCAGCAGATAAACCTCTCCGATGAGGAGTTCATTGCGAAGGCCAGCTACTTCATCATGGCCCAGCAGTTGACCGACAAAAGGTACATCGAATACGAGCGTTTCATCAGAAAGGCAGACCCTCAAATTGTGAAGAATTTCATCAATTCGGTGTGCTCAAACTTTTGTATAAAATCCGGTGCCGTCACCTCACTCCGCTTCAAAAAAGGCATTGAGCTCCAATTTTCCTATCGGGAAGAAGAATAAAAAAAAGCCCAGGAACCGCTTGGCTCCTGGGCTTTTTCTCAGTCCTCTGGTAATTTCTGTATCTGGTCTCCAATGAACATTGCATCGCCAAAGCTGAAAAATCGATATTGTTCCCGGACAGCCTCAGCATAGGCATCCAGCACATGCTCCCGTCCAGCCAAAGCCGAAACCAGCATGACAAGGGTACTTTCAGGCAGATGGAAGTTTGTCACCAGACAGTCCAGCACCTTAAACCGATAGCCGGGATAGATGAAAATATTGGTCCACCCACCCTTTTCCTCCATGGTACCGTCCTCATTGGCCCAGCTTTCGATGGTACGGCAAGATGTGGTACCGACACAAATGACCCGGCCACCCTTCTTCTTCGTTTCGTTGATCATATCGGCGGTGGCCTGGGGGACCGTGCAGTACTCACTGTGCATTTCATGGTTGGTCAAGTCCAGTTCCTTCACGGGGCGGAAAGTCCCCAGGCCGACATGCAGAGTCACATAGCACACCTTCACGCCCATAGCCTCAATTTGAGCCAACAAATCCTTGGTAAAGTGAAGCCCCGCCGTGGGAGCGGCCGCCGACCCCACTTCCTTGGAATAGACGGTCTGATATCGCTCCGGGTCGTCCAGCTTCTCCTTAATATAAGGAGGCAGAGGCATTTGACCAAGCCGTTCCAGAACTTCCAAAAAGATGCCTTCATAGTAAAACTGCACCAGCCGGTTTCCGTCGGGCAGAACTTCTTTAATCTCGGCCTTCAACTCCCCATCCCCAAAGGTAATGGATGCCCCTTCACGCAGCTTGCGGCCGGGACGGACCAAACACTCCCAAAGTCCGTTCCCCTTGTCCACCAAAAGCATAATTTCACAGGTTCCGCCTCCGGGTTGGCGATGGCCGATGAGCCGGGCAGGCAAAACCCGGGAGTCATTGAGTACCAAACAGTCCCCAGGCTTCAAAAAGGACGGCAAATCGTAAAAATGGTGGTGGCCCACCTCCCCGCTGTGCTTATCCAGCGTGAGCAAGCGAGAGCCATCCCGCTTCTCCAGAGGAGTTTGGGCAATCAGCTCGGGGGGCAGGTCATAGTAGTAATCCGATGTTTTCAGCATGGTATCCATCCTTAATCAATCTCTATCCCGGTGTAATAGAACTTCAAAATTTCTTCATAGGTCATTCCTTGGGTGGCCATGGCACGGGCACCCCATTGGCTCATCCCAACATTGTGGCCCCAGCCGGTACCGGTAACGGTAAAGCTGTCCCCCGACACGGCAAGCTGCTGAGTGCCAGAGGCCGTGATGATATAAGGCATATCGGTGGTTCCAATTTGAACCATTCCATTCCCGCCAATGGCATATGCTCCGTTGACACTTCCCAAAGAGGCCCCGGTATCATCTACGTAGTATTGCCCGCCCCCACTGATGGTATAGCGCATGGAACGCAGACCCAGCATAGTCTTGGCTTTTTCTTTGGAAAAGGAATAGTTCTTTCCCGCACGGTCGGTAAAGGTGACGGTGACAGCGTTCCCCGTGGGGGAAACCTGGGAAACACGAAAGCCGATAATTTCATCGCACTGATAGCCCTTGGACCGGAGCAACTCAGCCAGCTCGGCCTTGGTAAAGGTTTTGCTCCAGTTGTAGTTTGAAATTTTGTCTGCCACCAAAGCCTCATAGGGGTCCATTTTCCCTACCAGATAAGGAATTGCTTTGGTCCAAACGTTTTCCGCACTCTCGGAAGCCCCTCCATTGGAGGAGGAGTAAACCGTGCTGGCCAAAGAGCCTTGATACCACACATGACGCCCCGCTGTTTCAGCCGCCGCCCGGGTGGTGTTGGGCCCAACCCGGCCCACGCCGGGATAAGCTTGGCAATGGACGGTAGCGCACAGCTCAAATCCGGCACTGGTATGGTTATCCCGATTGCTTTCGGCATAGGTGCGGGCACAGACAGCTTGCGCTTTCAGGGCTTCCAGGGGCCAGCTTTCACTCATCTCCTGGGAGATGACGCAGTTGATATAGTCGTCCATTCCAACGATATTGACAACCGTCAAATCGCCGCCATTGCGCCGCTCGTAACGAAAATCACCGTAGTATCGATACCCTTTAAACCAAGTTACCGCCTTCACACTTTCCTCCAAGCTAGGGCGAACGATGAGAGGCTTCCCCTCTCCCCCGTCAAACTGAAAGAGAATGGTGCCGGTTTTGGTCTGCACCACATTGATGCCGTAGGCGCTGGTACCCACCACTTCAGCCGACGACAGACCCAGGGAATTTTTTGCTGCATTGGCCTCGTCTTTGGTGGCATACGCCCCCACACGCACCGAATAAGCCTCATTGACCCAGGCGGGAAAACCACCGGCATACTGTGCCGCTTTGGCATTTGCCTCATCAAAGGAGGTGTAGCCTGTCCCAATCTGAAGGTGGTAACAGCCAATGACGGTCCCTCCCCCCGACGTGGAGTAGGTTCCGCCGCTGAAATACATCGTCTGTGTTTTCAACATGGTAATCTGTGTTTGACCTGTATATGCCAGGGATGTAAAGGCATTGCCCGGGCCGGTATAGCCCAGATAATACCCGCTTCCCACATTATTTTCCAGATTTGCCGCAGGGAGTGCGGTATCGCCGTAATAAAGCCCCACCTGAACCTGATCCCCAAGCTGCGCCGCCCGAGCGGGTGCAAGGGGGGATAGGCAGGCCGCACACAGACACAGCGCAACCCATGATTTTACAATTTTCTTCACACTTTGGCTCCTATCTATGATGAACACCCCTGAAAAATTGACAGGCTGGGGGATGTGTGCTAACATGACACAAAACTCTTCATTATGACATTATAATATAAGTACGGCCCAAATTCAACCGCTGCTTGCACGCACCGGAAGTTGAGCCGCCGCATAGGATGTCGTAACGGAAAACTGGGAGGTTAACAGAATGGAAAAGTATAAAGTTGGTGTGGTCGGTGCCACCGGAATGGTGGGGCAGCGTTTTGTAACTTTGATGGATGGTCACCCGTGGTTTCAATTGACTGTTGTCGCAGCCAGCACCCGGTCTGCCGGCCAGACCTATGAGCAGGCCGTAGGCTCTCGCTGGGCCATGGAGGTTCCCATGCCCGAGCAAGTCAAAGACCTAAGTGTGCTGGATGCCGTTGCCGATGCCGATGCCATCGCCGCCCAAGTTGACTTTATCTTCTCTGCCGTGGATATGAATAAGGATGAGATCAAAGCCCTGGAGGAGCGGTACGCCAAACTGGAATGCCCTGTAATTTCCAACAACTCGGCCCACCGCTGGACCCCCGACGTCCCCATGGTGGTACCCGAGCTGAATGCACACCATCTGGCCGTCATCGAGGACCAGCGCAAGCGTCTGGGCACCCGCCGGGGCTTCATCGCCGTCAAGTCCAACTGCTCCATTCAAAGCTATGTGCCCGCCCTGCATCCCCTTCGTGAATTTGGGCTGGAAAAGGTTTTGGTCTGCACCTATCAGGCTATTTCCGGCGCCGGCAAGACCTTCCAAACCTGGCCCGACATGGTGGATAACCTGATCCCCTACATCGGCGGCGAAGAGGAGAAAAGCGAGCAGGAGCCTTTGAAGGTCTGGGGCAGCGTGGAAAACGGCGTTATCCGCCCGGCCGCCTCCCCTGCCATCACCGCCCAGTGCCTCCGTGTCCCTGTGTCCAACGGCCACACAGCCGCCGTCTTTGTCTCCTTCCGGAACAAGCCGGAAATGGAACAGATGAAGTCTCTGTGGAGTTCCTTCCGGGGCCGTGCCCAGGAGCTGGAGCTCCCCACCGCCCCCAAGCAGTTTCTGCATTATTTTGAAGAGGCTGACCGCCCCCAGGCCAAGCTTGACCGGGATTTGGAGGGCGGCATGGCCATCAGCGTGGGCCGTCTGCGGCCCGACACCCAATATGACTATAAATTTGTCTCTCTGTCCCATAACACCCTGCGTGGAGCCGCCGGGGGCGGGGTTCTCTTGGCCGAGCTTTTGTGTGCAGAGGGGTATATTGCAAGGAGGTAATCCTTTTGTCTCGTCGAAACGCTGTTTTTACCGGCGTTTGTACCGCTCTGGTCACTCCCTTTGACGAGCATGGAAACCTGAACACCATGCGTCTGGCCTCCCTCATTGACAAGCAGATTTTCCATGGCGTAGACGCCTTGTGTATCTGCGGTACCACGGGAGAAACCAGTACCCTCAGTGTTCGGGAACATTTGGCCGCCATCGACTTTACCTGCCGGTATGTCAACGGCCGGGTTCCTGTCATTGCCGGAACCGGAGCCAATGACACCAACAAGGCCATTTACTTAAGTCAGCATGCTGAAGATGCCGGGGCTGACGCCCTTTTGGTGGTCACCCCCTACTATAATAAAACCACTCAGGATGGGCTTGTCCGCCACTATGAGGCCATTGCAGAAAAGGTGGAAACCCCCATCATTCTCTACAACGTACCCACCCGCACCGGCCTGTCCTTTACGGCTCAAACCTACCAGGCCCTGGCCATGAACCCCAAAATCAATGGAGTGAAGGAGGCCTCGGGCAACCTGGATTTGATTTCCCATACCCGCCGCCTGTGCGGGGAAGATTTTTCCATCTGGTCGGGCAATGATGACCAGACGGTACCCTTGATGTCCATGGGGGCCAAGGGGGTCATTTCAGTCACCTCCAACGTTGCCCCCAAAGAGATGGCTCAACTGACGCACCTGTGTCTGTCTGGTGAGTATCGGGAGGCCGCCCAGCTTCAAAACAGGCTTCTCCCCCTTATGGATGCCCTCTTTTTAGAGGTTAACCCCATTCCGGTGAAGGCGGCCATGAATATGATGGGCATGGAGGTCGGCACACTGCGCCCTCCGCTGTATGAGATGAGTGAAAAAGAAGCCTACATTCTGCGCTCGGCCCTGACCGAGCTAGGGCTTTTAAAAAAATGTGCCTGACAAAAAACGAGGTCCACGCTGTATGCGTGGACCTCGTTCTGCTTGAATAGGGTGTCTAATCCGTGTTGACCGAAAGAAGGTTAGGTGCTATATTAGTTTTATCGTATCATGTGAGGTGGTCCTTAGGCGGAGAAAGCGTACATAAGGATTATTTATACAATTGAAAATTGAGGTTCAACGATGAAGCTAACATTAAAAACACTTCTAGTAGCAACCATTCTTTTTGCAGCATTACCTCTTGTTGGAGTAAATTTCTTACCTTCAGATTGGGGCTTTCCCTTTCTGTTGCTTACACTGTATATGTTAAATCCTATGTTCTTCATATATACAGGTGCCGTAACAGGTAAAAATATTAAAAATAATTGGTTTATC